>LJCR01001892.1 GCA_001399705.1 Kouleothrix aurantiaca | reverse complement strand
TCCAACAAGCGTCGATGGCGGCGGCCCTCAATCGTGAAGTTCAGCCCAATCGCCATATCTGCGACGGTCATTTCGTTATGGAAGCTGGGGGAGCGCACCTCCCCCGCAATTGTTGTTACCAGTGTTGTGTTCAGGTAGCGAATCTGGATCGCAAGGGTGGAAAGCATCTCCCGGCTGCTATGATCCGAGGAGAGCAGGGGGCTTGTGCCTTGAAAACCATCCAGCAGAACAATATTTGCGCCGATTGTTCGGATGGCTCGCGTCAGGGTAAGCGCAGGCGAGGTATCTGCGGTCGTCAGGAGGCTTTCCAGCGTAAACAGTTGAATCGATTGATTGAGCAGCGCTGCATCAAAAAAGCCAAACGAGCGCATGTGCCGGATGTACTGCTCAACGCCTTCGGAAAACGATGTGATGACGATAGCCTTCATACCCAGGCGGGCCGCGTTGAAGACGATATTGCTGGCGAGCACAGTCTTGCCGGCGCCGGGCGGGCCAATGATGGCTGCGAGCGACGGGCGATCAAGGCCGCCGCCGAGAATATTATCGAGGCCAGATATGCCAGTTGGGAATATCACATTTTCCGATGTCATGACGCAACTTTCCTGAGCTAGACGACACTTGCAGCCTGCCTCGCGGCCGCCTTGGTGAAGACAAGCGTGCAAAGCTTATAATGATACGATCCGGCAAGGCTTGTGGGCCGCTGGGGCAAACAGAATGCAGGCGCGTTCCGGCATGGCTGCTGGCACCAGCAACTGCAAGCTCATCATCCGCAACGAGCATAGGATCTGTACATCCGGCGGTAGCTTATCGCCGAAGGCCAGCGACAGCGCATCCTTCGTGAAATCGCGATCTTTTCCGGGCACTGAAACAGCGGCTGCACAATTATCAGAAGAGTGAACATCATACCATAGAAAGCCTGCAAGTGTAGGTAGCGCCGGTGGGGTATCGCTATGCCACGCGCCGGGCTTGCAAACAGTGTGCAGGCGCCGCGACCTGTGTGCTGCGCGATGGGGCGAGGCGGTACACGTTCTTTACGGCGCTTCAGGCCCGAAAGAGCCATAGCGCAATGCCGGCGTGCAGCACGGTGCTGAGTATCAGCACAAGCAAAAATGCGTGGTGCAGGGTCTTGTGGCGGAAGTACGACCGCCCGATCCAGCCGCCAGGGAAGCCGCCGAGCAGCGCCATGCCGTGGAGCACCAGCTCGGGGATGCGCGCGCCACCGCCCTGTGCGCGGCTCTTGTCGAGGCCGTAGAACACAAACGTTGCGATGCTCCAGCCCACCAGCCAGGCCACATACGGGTGCAGCCCGGCCGCAAGCACCAGCCCGCCGCCTACCAGCGCGAGCACCAGCCCCAGCACGGCAAAGCGCGCATACGGCGAGCGCCGCCCACGCGCCAGCGCGCCGCGCTCATATGCGGCCTTGCGCGCC
>LJCR01001890.1 GCA_001399705.1 Kouleothrix aurantiaca | reverse complement strand
GCGCGCGTGAACGCGCAGTACGCAACAAAACGCGGCAGCCGTCAGACAGAACGGCTGCCGCGTTTCTGTTTTAAAAACTGCTCAGGTCGAAGAATGAACCTTGCCAAGCTCGTCGTGCTGCCAGCGGATCTGGCCGCGCAGCAGCAAGTTCGACGAGCGCAGCTTGAAGGCCAGATCCTGCGCCAGGTTGCGGATCACGACATAGCCAATGCGCGGGTCGGATTCGCACAGCTGGCGAAAATCCTGCTCGTGCATCACAATCAGCGTCGTCGGGTCGACGGCCTCAACCGTGGCCGAGCGCGCCGCGCTGTTCAGCAGAATCATTTCGCCAAAGCACTGGCCGGGGTAGAGACGATTGATGGTCGAGGGCGCAAACGCGCCGTCGGGGCCGCGCGTGTTGATCATCACCCGGACGCAGCCATCCAGAATGACATACAGCTCGTTCCCGCTGTCGCCTTCTTTGAAGATCGCCCGGCCTGCGCCAACTTTCAGCCCGCTGCACAGCGCAGCTACCTTCATCAGCTCGCTATCGACCAGGCCCAAGAAAATTTCGGCGCGGCGCAAATGATCGATCAACTTCGGGTTTGTCATGGCAATCTCTCTGGTGCGCGGGCGAGGTCGGGGTAGTATAGCACAAACACGGCACTATGGCGTGCTGGAATCGTCCAGTGGCACCAGCCGTTCGCGCAGCGCCAGCAGCGCCGCCTGGGTGCGATCTTGCAGGTGCAGCTTGGAAAGAATATTACTCACATGCGTTTTCACGGTGCGCTCGCCCACCACCAGATGGTCGGCAATCACGGCATTGCTCATGCCGCGCGCGATGCAGGCCAGCACTTCGCGCTCGCGCTCGGTGAGCTGGTCGAGCGGCGAGTTGCGCGCGCCCGACAGCTCCAGCATCAGGCGCGCGGCCACGGTTGGGTGCAGCGTGGCTTCGCCACGGCGGGCCGCGCGGATCGCCCGCACCAGATCGTCGGGGCCGACTTCTTTCAGCAGGTAGGAAAGCGCGCCGGCCTTAATCGCAGGGAAGATGCGCTCGTCTTCGCTGTAGCTGGTCAGCACAATTACCTGGGTGGTCGGGCTGGCCAGCTTTACCTGGCGCGTGGCGGCAATGCCATCCATGCCGGGCATCACCAGGTCCATCAGCACCACGTCGGGCAGCAGTCGCTGCGCCAGCGCCACACCCTCTGCGCCGCTGCCGGCATCGCCCACCACCTCGATGTCGTCATACGTCGCCAGCAGCGCGCCCAGGCCGCGCCGCACAACGCCGTGGTCGTCCACCAGCAAGACCCGAATCGTTTCGCTCATACGGCGCTCCTCCGTCTAGCGCGCGGCAGCCAGCTCGGCCTGGCGCTTGATTTCATCCATCACAGGCAGGCTCACACGGAGGGTTGTTCCCTGGCCGGGCGCGCTGCGCAGCTCGAGCCCCCCGCCC
>LJCR01000189.1 GCA_001399705.1 Kouleothrix aurantiaca | reverse complement strand
GTGGGCAGTGGGCAGTGGGCAGGAGACACAGAACCAAGAACCAAATAGCAGCAGTCGGCAGGTGGCAGTCGGCAGTCGGCAGTAATTCGAAACCTTCAAACTTTCCAACTTGCAATCCTTTGCGCTCTTTGCGACCTTTGCGGTGAAAAATCCCACCATCGGCCACCAGAAGGCTGCGCTCAGGTCGCCCCAATCGCAAATCGCAAATCGTCAATCGTAAATCCGCAACCCTCCTCCGTGCCTCTGTGTCTCCGTGGTGATTTTTTTTGGCGGTCGGTCGCGCAACCTGCAACTTTCCAACCTGTAACTTGCAACCCTCTCCGTGGTAAATTTTCCGTCCCTACGCCGCCGCGTACTCCACGCATGTCACCCCGGCGCGCTTGCTGGCGGTGAGCCGCCCCTGGTAGGGCGCGATATACGTGCCCGAGGTTGGCGACACATCGCGGTAGTCGCGGCCAACGGCGATGGTGATGTAGCTCAGGTTGGCGCGGCGGTGGTTGGTGGGGTCGAAAGGCACCGCCACAAAGCCGCCCTGCGCCGACGGCAGCAGCACCTCCACCCAGGCGTGCGAGCCGCCCTCGCCCAGCAGGTGGCCGGAAACATAGCGCGCTGGCAGGCCCGCCGCCCGGCAGATCGCCAGCATGACGTGCGAGTAATCCTGGCACAGCCCGCGCCCAAGCAGCAGCGCGTCGGCGGCGCTGGTTGCCACCGTCGTCACCCCGCCGACGTAGCGCATGGCCTGCCACACCCACGTGTTGATCGCGTCGGCCAGCGCCTCGGGTTCGAGGTTGTTGTCGCCGTCGAGGTAGACCAGAATGGTCCATTCGGCCTGCGCGGCTGCCTGGGGTGTCGTTTTTGGCGTTGAGGTCGGGCGCTTGGGCGTGGCGGTTGGGCGCTTGGGTGTCGCGGTTGATGGAACAGCCGGTGGCGTGTCGGCCAGGCAGCCGGCCAAACTTAGCGCCAGCAGCGCAAGTGTGAGGCAGCGGGCAAGAAACGAAGGGCGGCGATGCGGGGTGGGGCGGGCGTGCATGGCTGGCTCCTGCAAGAACGTTCGTGTTTCATATACCATAACGCCAGCCAGCGCCCGCTCGATGCGCGTGTTTGTGTCGGGTTCGGGGCAGAATTGCGCCGACGAAGGACGAACGACCGACGACGAAGGAGGAAAGACGAACGACCGACGACGAAGGACGAAAGAAAATTTCACCGCAAAGATGCAAAGAGCGCAGAGTGCACGAGGGTTGAGAGTTGCAGATAGTATCAGCTACGGCACCCATCGATACGGCGCTTCGCGCTACTCAGGATGCCGCTTGCCGCCCTATCACGAAGGACAACGGCACCCATCGATACGGCGCTTCGCGCTACTCAGGATGCCGCTTGCCGCCCTATCACGAAGGACAACGGCACCCTTCGATCCGGGGCTTCGCGCCGACGAAGGACGAAAGACGAAGGACAATTACTTTCGTCCTTCGTCTTTCGTCCTTCGTCATTGCCGTAGCGCTCCGTCTCCCAACCCCCATCTCCCATCCCCTATCCCCTGCGTTCTACAGCGCCACGTGCAGCACCACACCGTCGCGCGCGGGCACGGTGATGCGAACTTTGCCATCCTCAACGTGTGCGCCGGCTGTGCCGTACAGCACTGCCAGCTCGGCACCCTCGGGGAAGTGCTCGCCCGTCTGCACAATGATCTCGCGTGCTTCCTCGCCGGTGTTGGCGGCCACCAGCAGAGCCTCGGCCTCGTCGGTGCGGGCGAAGGCATAGCTCACGTCGTCGGCGTAGAGCCGGTGGTAGGCACCGGTGCGCAGGGCCGGGTGGGCGTTGCGCATTGCAATCAGTTGCTTGTGGTAGGCTAGCAGGTCCATATCCCAGCTCTCGGGCTGATCCCAGGGCATGCCGCGCCGCGTGTCGGGGTCGTAATTTGTGCCGGGCAGGCCGATTTCGTCGCCGTAGTAGATGCTTGGCGCGCCGGGATAGGTCATCTGCAAGAGCGCCGCCAGGCGCACGCTGGCCGTGTCGCCGCCCACAATGCTGATCATGCGCGCGGTGTCGTGGCTGTCGAGCAAATTGAGCTGCGTGAGCTGAATTTCCCACGGATACAAGGCCAGCAGCCAGTCGATCTTGTCGGCGTACTGCGTGCCGGTGAGCGCGGGAATCGGGTGGTACGAGCGCCCCACGACCTGATCGGCCAGCACGCGCGGCCCGCCCGCAAAAGCCATGGCCGATTCTGTGAACAGGTAGTTCATTACCGCGTCGAACTGGTCGCCCTGCAGCCAGGGCCGGCTGTCGTACCAGATCTCGCCAACGATATACGCCTCGGGGTTGATCGCCTTGACGCGCTGGCGAAACTCGGCCCAGAAGCCCTCGGTGCGGATTTCAAACGGCACATCGAGCCGCCAGCCATCGATGCCCTGCCGAATCCAGAATTCCGCCACCTGCATAATGAACTCGCGCACCTCGGGGTTGTCGGTGTTGAGCTTGGGCAGCGCGCGGTTGCCCACCCAGCCCAGGTAATTCGCCGGCTTGCTGCCGTCGTAGGGGCTGAGCGGCCAGTCTTCGACGGTGAACCAGTCGATCCAGGGCGAGTGCGGGCCGTTTTCCAGAATATCGTTGAACTGGAAAAAGCCGCGGCTGGCGTGGTTGAACACGCCGTCGAGCACGACCTTCAGGCCGCGCCGGTGGCACTCGTCGAGCAAGGTTGCGAAGGCTTTGTTGCCGCCCAGCAGTGGATCGACCTGGTAGTAGTCGTGGGTGTGGTAGCGGTGGTTCGAGGCGCTCTGGAAGATTGGCGTGAAGTAGATCGCGCTGACGCCCAGATCCTGAATATGGTCGAGGTGCTCGACCACGCCGAGCAGGTCGCCGCCCTTGTAGCCCTCGATCGTTGGCGGCGCGTCCCACGCTTCCAGATTGCGCGGCTTGGGCAGCGCGGCGCTTTTCGCAAAACGGTCGGGGAAAATCTGGTAGAACACGGCGTGCTTCACCCAATCGGGCGTATGAACTTCGGTCATTGTTTCTCGCTTTCCTTTTGCGCTGAATATGACTATTCGCTATAAAACTGCTGCGCAATGCGGACAACCGACAACGTGTCGCGGCAGCAGTGGTCGTCGTTGGTCGGTGGTCGTTCGTCCAAGGTAACCCCACTATCCTAGCAGAATTCCGGCCACGCGCCGCGTTGCGCCGCCAACGGCGGCGTGGTATCATGCCGGGCGCGGCGCTGGGCCGCACCTGCAGGAAGAACAAGCATGACCCAGATATTTTCCACCAGCACGGCCTACGACGCCGCGCTCCACGGCGCCGCGCTGGCCGAAGAACATAGCGCCGGGCGCATTCTGATGCGCGGGCGCGACCGCGCGGCCCTGCTGCACCGCCTTTCCACCAATGACATTCAGCGGCTGCGGCCCGGGCAGGGCGCGCGCACGGTGCTCACCACGCCAATCGGCCGAATCATCGATCTGCTGACGATCCACGCGCTCGACGATGCGCTGCTGGTGGCAACTGGCCCCGGGCAGGGCGGCGCGGTGTGGGCGCACCTGAAGAAGAATATTTTCTTTCAGGATCAGGTGACGCTGGAAGCGGCCGGGCGCGCCTACGGCCAGCTCGCGCTGTATGGCCTGCAGGCGGCTGCGCTGCTGGAGCAGCTTGGCGGCGCGGACATGAGCGCACTTCCACTCTTCCACCAGCGCACGCTCACGCTGGCCGGCGCACCGGTGATCGTGGCCTCGCGCCAGCCGATTGGCGGGCCAAGCCTCACCCTGTACGTTCCATCCGCGCAGCTAGACGACGTGGGCGCCGCGCTGGAGACGGCTGGCGCAGCTACGCTCGACCCGGCGGCGCTGGATGTGCTGCGCGTCGAGGCGGGCTTGCCGGCCACGGGCCGCGAGCTGAGCACCGCGCAGGTGATTGGCATCGCCAGCTTTGTGCTGCTGGTGTCGTGGACGCTGTTTGCGCTGTTTACGTGGCTGGGCCTGCTTGGCACGCCGTTCACTGGCAACTCGTTCAAGCGCTTTGGCGCCGATTTCGGCACCGGCTTTGCGGCCTGGTGGATCTCGGGCTTCCTGGGCGTGGCCGTGCCAACCTGGGTGATCGCACTGGTGCTGACGCCGCTGCTGTACCGCGCCGTGCGGCCCGCCCTGATTCGCCAGGGCATGATCGCCGCCCGCGCCTGACCCGCCCCCGCCAGTGCGCCACGTTTCCGGCGCGGCGCGCTGGCATCACTTCCCTGAACGCATGACCGACGACATTATTGCCGTGCGCGGCCTGCACTACCGCTACCCCACCGGCACCGCGCCCGTGCTGCGCGGCGTCGACCTGAGCATCCGGCGCGGCGAGTTCATCGGGCTGGTTGGCTCGACCGGCGCGGGCAAAACCACGCTGTGCCAGGCGCTGAACGGCCTGATCCCGCACTACAACCAGGGCGAAGTCACTGGCAGCGTCCATGTCGATGGGCGCGACACCGCCGCGCTGACCGTGGCCGACCTTTCGGCCAGCGTCGGGCTGGTGTTTCAGGATGCCGACGCCCAACTTGTGATGTCCACCGTCGAGGAAGAATGCCTGCTCGGCCCGCTCAGCCAGGGCCTTAGCCGCGCCGAGGCGCAAACCCGCGCCCGCGAAACGCTCGAACTGCTGGAGATCGCGCACCTGGCCCAGCGCGCGCCGCAGGCGCTTTCGGGCGGGCAGAAGCAGCGCGTCGCGATTGCCGCCGTGATGGTGGCGCGGCCCGAGGTGCTGGTGCTCGACGAGGCCACGAGCGAGCTTGACGCGCTGATGGTGCAGAAGATTTTCGCGCTGTGCGAGCGGCTCAACCGCGAGCTTGGCACGACGATTGTACTGGTTTCGCACGAATTGGAGCTGCTGGCACGACACGCCCAACGCCTGGTGGTGCTGCACGAGGGTCGTGTGCTGCTCGACGCCGCGCCGCGCGAGGCATTTGCCCGGGCCGAGCTGTTTGCCGAGGCGGGGGTGCGCCTGCCGCAAGTGACGCAATTTGCCGAAGCCAGCGCGTGGCTGCCCTGGCCCGCGCCGCCGCTGACGGAAGAAGAAGCGATGCCGGTGCTGCGCGAGGCGCTCGGTGCCCATGCCCCCGCCGCGCCCACATCCCCTGCCGAACAGCCCGCAGCGCCCAACGTTCTTCCCGCCACCGCCGAGCCGCTGATCGTCGCCCGCGACGTGCGTTTCGGCTACACGCGCGGCGTACCGGTGCTGCATGGCGTCAACGTGACTTTTTCGCGCGGTGAGTTTACCGCGATCATTGGCAACAACGGCTCGGGCAAATCCACGCTGATGAAGCTCATTCTGGGCCTGCTGAAGCCCAGCGACGGCAGCGTCACGATCGGCGAGCTCGACACGCGCCGCGCCAAGGTATCCGAGCTGGCGCGGCGGATTGGCTTTATCTTTCAGGAGCCAAACGACCAGCTTTTCGCAAACCCGGTGATCGACGAAATTCGTTTTGGTCTGCGCAACCTGGGCCTGCCCGAAGACGAGATCGCCGCGCGCAGCGAGGCC
>LJCR01001889.1 GCA_001399705.1 Kouleothrix aurantiaca | reverse complement strand
AGCACAAAGTGCTGTTCATCATCACAATTGCCAGCCTGGGCATTGCGCTGGGCGCGCTGTGGGAAGTGGCTGAGTGGAGCGCCGATTTCTTCACGCCGAAGCAGATCGTTTCGGGCCTGTTCGACACGATCACCGACATTATTCTCGACAGCCTGGGCGCACTGCTGGCGGCCGTGCTGAACTTGTATGGCTTGCACGAGCGTATGAACGCCGAGGTTGAAAAAAGGGTTGATCAGAAGGATGGCACGCCTGCGGCTGGCAAGAAGCGCCGCGCGGTGAGCTAGCGCGTGCCAGCCTTCTCGCTGCTGACCTTCAACTGCCTGGGTGCGCCCGCGCTCAGTACGCGCCATCGGCTTGCTGCCCTCGCGCAGGAACTCAACACGCGCAGCTACGACGTGGTGTGCTTGCAGGAGGTGCAGGCGCGCGTGTACCATAGGATGCTGGCGGGCGCGGCAACCGCCTACCCTCATCAGGCCGCCGAGCCCTTTGTTTACGCGCCGAAGGGCGGGCTGTTCACGCTGGCGCGCGCGCCATTTGCGCCGCACAGGTTTACGCTCTTTCGCGCGCGGCGCATTGCCGGCCTGCCTGCGCTGATGGATTGGGCATTACATAAGGGTGTGCTGGCGACGCAGCATGTGGTGGCAAACACGCCAGTGGTGGTGCTGAACACGCATCTGAACGCGAACTACAGCGTCAACTGGGGCGAGCGCAACCGCTACGCGCTGGCCGAGCAAGCCCAGCTTGCCGAGCTTGCCGAAATTGTGCGCGCCCAGCCGCCCGAGGCGGTGGTGATCGCGGCGGGCGATTTCAACATCCCGCGTGATAGCTGGCTGTACCACGAATTTCTGCAAGCCAGCGGCATGATCGACCCGCGCGCGGGCGAGATGCAGCCCACGCACCGCACGCCGCCGGGCATCCCCGCACGCTTCGCCCGCCCGATCGATTTTGCCTTTGTGCGCGCACCCACGCTGCCGGGCCTAGCAATCGAAAGCGCAATGGCCTTCAGCGAGCCGGTAGCCTATGCCAATGGTCGGCGCGGCTACCTTTCCGACCATAATGCAATCGAGCTGCGCCTGCGCTGGGCTGACGACTGACGAACGACGAACGACCACGGACGAAGGACGAAAATCACCGCAAAGAACGCAAAGGGCGCAGAGGGTTTGAAGGTTACTGCGTTAAAGTTCGCAGGTTAGAATTTTGGAACGTTGCAGGTTACTGCCTCCCGCAAACCGCCACCCTTTCACCCCTTCATCTTGTCACCCTTTCACCCCTGCCAATTGCTTAGTTCTGCGGTTCCCCCATCAGGGTTTTGGGATTGAGCGTGAAACCTTGTACCTGCAAACTCAACACTCAAAATTCCCTGCAACTTGCAACCTGCAAACCTTCGAACCTGCAACTCACTCATCCCCGCAGCGCGCTCAGCGTCGTGCGC
>LJCR01001888.1 GCA_001399705.1 Kouleothrix aurantiaca | reverse complement strand
CGCCTTAGCCGAAGCACTCACCCCGCGCGAGCGCGAGGTGCTGCGCCTGATCGCTGCCGGCGCATCCAACCAGGCGATCGCCCAGCAGCTTGTGCTGACGCTCGGCACCGTGAAGAAGTATGCCAACAGCATCTTCGGCAAGCTCGGCGTGCGCAGCCGCACCCAGGCAATCGTGCGCGGGCGCGAGCTAGGGCTGCTGTAATCTCACCACAAAGGCACAAAGATGGGAAGATGTTTTGAAGGATCGAGCAGCAGGCACGCACTTGTGAGCGAGCATCCTGAGTAGCGTGCAGCGCGTATCGAAGGGGCGAGCGTGGGGCACGCACACTTCGATACGGCCTGCGGCCTACTCAGTATGCTATTTTGTTCTCGGTTCTGTGGTTCTTGGTTCTGCGGTCTCGGTTCTGTGGTTCTCGGTTCTGTGGTTCTTCGGTTCTCGGTTCTGCGGTTCTGTGGTTCTCGGTTCCGTGGTTCTGCGGTTCTGCGGTTCTGTGGTTCTCGGTTCTTCGGCTCTCCCCCACTCCAAATACCAACTTTGGTTCATAGTGCCACCCGCGCGCGGATGCTAGCATACAGGCACGCCGCAAGGCAATGACGTGACCAGAATGGTAGGAGGAAGCAATGAAATTCGCATCGCGCGTGTACACCATCGCCGGCATCATCGGCCTGCTTGAGATCGTCCCGCTCTTCTTCGCCGAAGACTACATCAACCGCACCATGCCGCCGCCGATCACCCATCCCGACATGTTCTATGGCTTTCTGTGCGTCACACTTGTGTGGCAGGGCCTGTTCCTGATGCTGGCGCGCGACCCGCAGCGCGAGCGGGCGCTGCTGCTCAATGCGGCGGCGCTCTACCGCGACGAAGACGAGCTGCCGCGCGCGCTCGATTGCTACCGCGCGGCGGGCGCACCCGAGCAAGGCTTTGCGCTGCTGCGGGCTGCCATCCCGCGCTTTCGCCAGCGCTCGCGCCAGATGACGCTGCTGGCCTGTTTCGAGCGCCTTGAGCACGAGCGTGGCGAAAGCGCACTGGAGCTTGGCGCGGCACCCGGCTACGCCCCGCCCGGCACGCTGCTGCCGCCCGACCTGCTGCTGGCCCAGGCGCGCGTCTACAGCGACCTTGCGCTCTGGGAGCGCGCCTACCTTGCGATCGAGCTTGTGGAAACGCTTGGCGACCAGCACGCCCGCTGGGAGGCGGCTATGCTGCGGGCCGACTTCCTGAACCTCCAGGGCGATGCCCACGGCGCGCTCGCCAGCCTGGCCGATCTGCCGGTGGGGCAGCTGCCACCTGAGCTTCAGCTTGAATTTCATATCATCCATGGGCGCGTGCTGATCCTGAATGGCGACCCCGAGATTGCGATTGCCGCGCTGGAACAAGCCCGCGCGCTGGCCTCGGCCGACGACGCGGCGCTGCTGGCCGACATTCACGACAACCT
>LJCR01001887.1 GCA_001399705.1 Kouleothrix aurantiaca | reverse complement strand
CTGCCCGCGCGCGACGCACAATCGCTGGCGTGGCTCGATTGGGAGCAGCGCAAACAGCGCAGCCTGCTCGGCAGCGGCTCCGAGCAAAGCGCGGCCTAGCCAGCGACGACCGACGACGGACGAACGACGACCGACGACAGAAAGACTCACCACAGATGTCCATGCGGCTGCGCCGCACCCTGATGGATGAAAATAGAACGCGAACGGTTCTTGGTTCTTAGTTCTCGGTTCTATTTTCGTGTTAGAGGCACGGAGGCACGGAGTTTTGGGTTGCAGGTTGCTGCAAACTGCCAACTGCCGACAGAAGAATGAACCGCAAAGAGCGCAAAGGACGCAGAGTTTTGGTTCTCGTGTCTCGTGTCTCGTGTCTCGTGTCCCGGTTCTCGGTTCTGCGGTTCTACGGTTCTCGTGTCTCGTGTCCCGGTTCTGCGGTTCTGCGGTTCTGCGGTTCTGCGGTTCTGCGGTTTCGCCAATTTAACACTCAGCATTCAACATGTAACACTGCTCGTAGACAGGAGGAATTCCCATGGCACACGAAATCCGCGACTTCGCCCTGGCCGACTGCGGCCAGCACCGGATTGCCTGGGCGGCGCGCAACATGCCCGTGCTACGCCAGATCACCGCCGAGTTTGCTGCCAGCCGCCCCTTTGAGGGTCGGCGCATCACCGCCGCGCTGCTGCGCAAGCTAAGCCTCCCCGACGTGCTGGAAATTGTGTGCGGCGAGGCGCTGCGACTCACCGGCGCGCAGGGCAGTGCTGTGCTGCTGAACCATGCCGAACAGCTGCACATCGCGCGCAGTGCTGGCCGCTTCCCCAGCGCCGGTTGCGTGCCGATCGTTGCGCCGCTGCAAGGGCAGCTTGCGCTTGTCGCCAGCAATGAGTCGGGCCCGCTGCTGGCAGCGCCGCTGCTGGTGGCGGGCACATCGATCGGCACAATCGTCGTGGCAAGCAAGCCAGAAGAGTTCACCGCCGACGATCTCCGTGTGGTCGCGATCCTGGCTGATCAGGCGGCGGTGGCGATTCACAACGCGCAGCTCTACGAACAGATCGGGCAGCTGGCGGCGATCGCCGAGCGGCAGAGGCTGGCCCACGACCTGCACGACTCAGTGGCGCAATCGCTTTACAGCCTGGCGCTCTACACCAAAGCGGCCAGCGGCGCGCTGAGCGATGGCGCGCATGGCACGGCCAGCCAGCACCTGCACCAGATTCAGTGCATTGCCGAAGATGCGCTGCACGAGATGCGGCAGATCGTTTTCAACCTGCACATGCCGCAGCTGGAGCGCGAAGGGCTGGTGGCGGCGCTCCAGGCGCGCCTGGACGACGTCGAGGCGCGGGCGGGGCTGCACACCCAGCTGACGTATCAGGGCGACGAGCAGCTAGCGCTTGCCACCAAGGAAGCGCTTTATCATATCGCCCAGGAAGCGCTGAACAACAG
>LJCR01001886.1 GCA_001399705.1 Kouleothrix aurantiaca | reverse complement strand
GCGTGGTACAGGGACGAAATGATTTTGTGTCATGCCTCCGTTGTGGATGGAAGCAAGGCATCGAACGAGCTAATCTTTATCAACAAAAGTGCATTGTACCCAGGTATGACATTTATTGACTGTTGCCAGCTTTTTGGCATAACGGAGGCATGACAGATCATCTTTGTATAAGCCAGCCACATCAAATTCGGGGTTCGGGGCGATAGCCCCGACGCCGGGTGCCGGGGCGGCGCGAGCCCCGGCGGCCCTGCGGCCTGAGCAAGCTGCATAACGGGCTGGTACTGGCATAGATGCAAAAGAAGGCCCTGCGGCCTGAGCAGGCTGGTTTGAAGCTGGTACTGGCCTGAAGGCAAAAGAAGGCCCTGCGGCCTGAGCAAGCTGGCTTGAAGCTAGCACTGCTAACGCCAAGCAGCAGGCTCAACAGAGTTTGGTATACTACGCCCCGTGCAACGGAACGGCATCATCGCCCGCGCAGCGGGCCAGCGAGGAATACAATGAGCTACGAAACCCTGCCGCCCCAGAACTTCCTGGGACTCGACGACGAGCACAGCGCCTACGAAAGCAGCGCCGCCCTGATCCTGCCCATCCCCTACGAGGGCACGGTCAGCTACGGCCAGGGCACCCGCGAAGGCCCGCGCGCCATTCTGGAGGCGTCGCGCCAGGTGGAATTGTACGACCGCGAGCTGGACGACGAGCCGGCGCTGACCTATGGCATCCACACGCTGCCCGCGCTTGCACCGGTCGTCAGCGGGCCGGCCGGCATGGTCGATGCGATTGCGGCCTGCGCCGAGGAGCAGCTGCGCAGCGGCAAGCTGCTGGTGGGGCTGGGCGGCGAGCATACCGTCTCAGCGGGGATGGCGCGCGCGGTGCAGGCCGTGCACGGCGACTTTGTGCTGGTGCAGATCGACGCGCACAGCGACCTGCGCGACGAGTACGAGGGCAGCCCCTACAGCCACGCCAGCGTCGCGCGCCGCGTGTTCGACCAGGGGATGGCGATTGTGCAGTTTGGCATTCGCTCGATCTGCCGCGAGGAAATTGACCTGATTCGCGCCGAGCCCGAGCGCATCCACGTCTGGTTTGCCGAGGATGTCCATGCCGGCGGCCACCTGCCCCAGCTGGCCGAGCTGGTGCGCGGCAAGAAGGTCTTTCTGACGATTGACCTGGATGGCTTCGACCCGTCGCTGGTGGGCGCGACCGGCACGCCCGAGCCGAACGGGCTGAGCTGGAATCAGGGGCTGGAGATCATTCGCACGGTGACGCGCGAGGCGCAGGTGGTGGCGATCGACTGCGTGGAGCTTGCGCCGCTGCCCGGCCAGCACGCCAGCGACTTCCTCGCGGCCAAGCTGGTGTACAAGGCGATTAGCCTCACGCTGGCAAATAGGGGTTAGGGGTTAGGGAATGGGGATGGGAAGTTGGAAGGTCGAAAGCATATCCA
>LJCR01001885.1 GCA_001399705.1 Kouleothrix aurantiaca | reverse complement strand
GCACTACGCACTACTATCTATAGTGCGTAGTGCGTAGTTGAAATCTACTCTGTACGCGGTGCAATCGTAAATCGTAAATCACCTACCCCAGGTGATGCACCTCGCCCATACCATACACCGGCGTGTCGATGCCCTCCATGCGCGCCTTGAGCTGGAGCGACAGGAACTGCGAGTAGTGGCGCGACTGGTGCAGGTTGCCGCCATGGAACCACAGCGCCTCCTGCTTGGTCGGCTTCCACATGTTGCGCTGCTCGCCTTCCCACGGCCCGGGGTCCTTGGTGGTGTTCGAGCCCAGGCCCCAGCACTTGCCGACTTTGTCGGCCACTTCCTGCGAGATCAGCCGCGCCGCCCAGCCGTTCATCGAGCCGTAGCCGGTGGCGTAGACGATCAGGTCGGCGGGGAGCTCGCTGCCGTCGGAAAAGACCACCGAATGCTCCTTGATCTCCTGCACCGCCACGCCGCTCTTGAGCTTGATCTTGCCGTCGATGATCAGCTGCGACGCGCCCACGTCGATGTAGTAGCCCGAGCCGCGCCGCAGATACTTCATAAACAGGCCCGATCCGTCGTCGCCCCAGTCGAGCATGAAGCCGGCGTTCTTGAGCTGCTCGTAGAACTCGGCGTCGCGCTCGGCCATCTGCTGGTAGAGCGGGATCTGGAACTCGTGCAGAATGCGGTACGGAATCGAGGCGAAGATCAGGTCGGCAATGTCGGTGGTGACGCCGTTCGCCACGGCCTGCTCGGAGTAGAGCGCGCCCAGGCCAATATCCATCAACGTGTCGGATTTAACGATGTGGGTGGAGGTGCGCTGCACCATCGTCACGTCCGCGCCGTGCTCCCACAGGTCGGCGCAGATGTCGTGGGCCGAGTTGTTCGAGCCGATCACCACGGCCTTCTTGCCACTATACTGTTCGCCGCCGGGGAACTTGCTGGAATGGTACTGTTCGCCCTTGAAGTTCTCCATGCCGGGGAAGCTGGGCTGGTTGGGCACGCCCGACATGCCGGTGGCCAGCACGAGCTGCTTGGGGTGCAGCACGACTTCCTCGCCGTCGCGGTTCACCACCACCGTCCACTCGCCCTTGGCCTCGTCGTAGCTGGCGCTCCGGGCCTCGCTGCGCGTCCAGTAGTTCAGCTCCATCACCTTGGTGTACATCTCCAGCCAGTCGCCGATCTTGTCCTTGGGCGAAAAGATCGGCCAGTGGTCGGGGAAGGGCAGGTAGGGCAGGTGATCGTACCAGACCGGGTCGTGCAGGCAGAGCGAGCTGTAGCGCTTGCGCCACGAGTCGCCGGGGCGGTCGTTCTTCTCGATGATGATGGTTGGCACGCCCAGGCGCTTGAGCCGCGCGCCCAGGCCAATGCCGCCCTGCCCGCCGCCAATGATCACGGCGTAGGGCTGTTTGGTGTAGCCCAGCGCGGCTTCTTCTTCCTGCTTGCGCTCCA
>LJCR01001884.1 GCA_001399705.1 Kouleothrix aurantiaca | reverse complement strand
TTCATCTCCATCCTGCGCGAGCGCATCGCCAACTTCGAAGCGCCGCGCGTCGGCAGCCCGCTCGACACCGTCCAGCTCGACAGCAATATCGTCACCGGCGTGTCGATCAACGACCTGCGCAAAAACCTGCGCGACCTGAACGAGCTGATGGACCGCGAGTGCCTTTCCTCCGAGGCGCGCTACGGCATCACCTTCGACGCCTCGCTGATCACCGGCATCGACCCGCCAACCGAAGTTGAATCGGCGCTGGCCGCCATTAACACCGCCCACAACCAGGTTTCGTCCGACATCAGCCTCGCCCAGGCCTCCGCCGACCAGAAGATCGTCCAGTCGCGCCGCGCAGTGGAGATCGAAACGCTCAAAGCCCAGGCCGAAGTCGAGCCGCTGCGTGCCATGGCGGCGCAGCTGACCGAGCTGAAGCGCAACGGCCCGCGCGCGCTTGAGCTCTACCTGCGCAACGTTCGCCTGCGGCTCTACAACCAGGCCCAGCGCGTCATCCTGGAGGTGAAGGAATGAGCTTCATTATTGCCGCCTTTATCACATTCGTCCTAAGCTTCCTGATCGTGCCCATCATCCTGGCGTTTGCGCGCATGTTCGGGCTGTACGCAATCGTCAACGAAGGCACCTGCCACGTCTATGTGCTGTTCGGCAAAGTCGTGGCGGTGCTGCGCGAGCCAGGGCTGTACTTCCTGCCCGTGAAGCTCGGCCCGGCCGCCTTTATCATCAACTTCGCCGGCCGCCGCCACGTGCTCGACATGCGGCGCGACCAGATCTACCTGCGCTCGCAGCCGGTCAACTCCGAAGAAGGCGCGCCGATGGGCATCGGCATCTGGTACGAAATGTACATCAGCGACCCGGTTGCCTTTCTGTTCAAGAACGCCGACCCGCGCGGCTCGCTGGCGGCGAACGTCAGCAACGCGGTGGTGCGCAACCTGAGCAACATGCCGCTCGCCGACATGCTCGAAACGCGCCACACCATGAGCCAGGCCGTGCGTGCTGAAGTCTCGCCCAAATCGCACGAGTGGGGCTACCAGCTTGGCTCGATCTACATCCGCAAGGTGCACTTCCGCGACGAAGGCATGATCCGCCAGATCGAGGCCAAAGTCGTCAACCGTCTGCGCCAGGTCACCTCGGCGATCCGGCAGGATGGCGCGAACCAGGTCAGCATCATCACCAGCACCGCCGAACGCCAGGCCGCGATTGAGTTCGCCAAGGCCGAGGCCATGCGCCCGTCCATCGTTGGCGCGGCGCTGAACGAGATCGCGCGCGATCCCGAGGTGGCGCAGGCGTTGTTCGAAATTTTGGAAAACCAGCGCCTGACCGAAGGCAAGGTGCCAATCACGCTGGTGCCGCCGCGCAGCGAGATCATGACGCAGCTGCTCGCCAGCCAGCCAACCCCGCCCGCCGCGCCGCGCCTGCGCGACGGCCCTGGCGGCG
>LJCR01001883.1 GCA_001399705.1 Kouleothrix aurantiaca | reverse complement strand
GTATTCCTCGCCCGCCGTGGCCGACCTGAATGGCGACGGCAAGCCCGAAGTCATCTGGGGCTCGTACGACGTGGTGGCGCTTAACGGCGCGGATGGCAGCCTGCGCTGGCGTGGCGCGAACGGCAGCCGCGTCTGGCCGGGCGTGGCCGTGGCCGACCTGACCGGTAACGGGTCGCTTGAGGTGATTGTGGGGCGCGGCAGCGACCAACTCAGCGTCTACTCCAAGGATGGCGCGCTGCTCTGGACGCGCAACCCCTTTGGCGGCGGCGAAGTGCGCACCCTCGCTGTCGACGACCTTGAGCAGGATGGCACGCTCGAGATCATTGTCGGGCGGGGCAGCGGCGGCGAAGCCAAACAGCTCAGCGTCTACGGGCCAGATGGCAATGTGCGCAGCGGCTGGCCCGCCCGCCGCGATGGCGAGCCTGGCTATGGCTGGGGCATGTATAACGAAAACGTCGCCGTGGCCGACATGAACAACGATGGCTTCAAAGAAATCTTCGGCCCAACCGACACGCACTACATCACCGCGCTCGACCGCAATGGCAACCAGCTTGCCGCCAACCCGGTCTATGGCGCGGGCAAGGTCTGGAGCCAGGTAGGAGTGCATGTCGATCAGGCCGCCGACCTGCGCGGCTACGCCGAGTGCGGCACCGAGCACCGCCCGAACTTCGCCAACAGCGCGCCCGTCGTTGCCGATGTCGATGGCAGCGGCACGCCCGAGCTTGTCGTCGTCGGCGATGTCTACAACTGCGCCATCGGCGACCCCGACGGCGATATGTACCACCTGCCGTGGATCCTCAAGCTCGACCGCACGCGCTGGAAGAATGCCACCTACGACTGGACGGTCATCCCGCAGGCCGAGCCAGGCAGCGGCCCGCTCTCGCAGGACTACAGCGTCATCCAGAATAGCGTCACCAGCGCAGCCGTGGCCGACCTCGACGGCGACGGCAAGATGGAAATCCTCTACCCTTCCTACGATGGCCGGCTGCACGCCTACTGGCTCGACAAAACCGAGCATGGCAGCTGGCCCTACAAAGTGCCCGGCAGCGGCATTCGCTTCGCCTCCGAGCCAGCGGTCGTCGATCTCGACGGCGACGGCAAGGCCGAGGTGATCTTCACCTCCTGGCCGGAAAACGGCGGCGGGCGTGTCGGCCAGCTCCATATCCTCGATTATCTTGGCAACCCGCTTCAGGCGGTCAATCTGCCCGCGCCCTTCGGCGACGACTGGAATGGCGGCTTGGCCGCGCCAACCGTGGCGAATATCGACGCCGACGCCGACATGGAGGTGGTGGTGGGCACAACTGCCAGCGGCGTCGCCGCCTACGATCTGCCGGGCAGCGCGGGCGCGCAGTGCCGCCGGTGCACCGGGCGCGGCAGCAACCGCCGCACTGGCGTGGCCGCCGTCGGCGATAGCTTCTCGCTGGCGGCCAATACCGCC
>LJCR01001882.1 GCA_001399705.1 Kouleothrix aurantiaca | reverse complement strand
GCTCGTTGTAGTCGGTCGTACCGTTGCCGCTGCGCGCCTGGTTGTTCAGCAGCGATGCGGAAGCCTGGTACACCGGCGTGGATTGGATGCTATAGACATAGGCAGCGCCGCCGGCCAGCGCCATGCACAGCACAATCAGCCAGGCCCAGCGCCAGAGAATCGAAACGTACTGCAGCAATGCCAATGGCTCGGCGGCGCGCGGCTCGCGCCCGCCCGAATTGGCAGCAAAGATCATTGGGTTTCTCCCAGCTATTGGGGTAGCCGTCGCAGCCGGCCCGGCGGCCAGCAGCGGCGCGGCGCGCCCGCCTTCTGGCAAGCTGCCGCCGGCCAGCGGCACAATCACGCCGTCGTAGTGCAGTGGCCGGCCGGCCGGGCTGTATGTGGCGCGCGCGCTTTCGCGCACGGCCAGCGCCTCGCCGCCCGCGCTGCGCCACTCGGTTTCAGCATCCAGCACTTCGCCCTTGTACTGCGCAAACATGGCCTCGGCATAGCCAGCGTCAAACGCCGCTTTGTCCAGCTCGCCGGCGCGCAGCGCGGCCAGGTTCGGGTAGCCCAGCAGCGCAAGCAAGGCCGGGCTGGCGGCGATCAGCGTGCCATCGGGCGAAAGGCGATAGGCGCAGATCTCATCGTCGGCCAGCAGCGGCGCAAAGGCCTCGGCGCCGGCCAGCAGCTTGGTCAGCGCCGCAACATAGCGCTGCTCAGGGACGGGTTGTACTGGTGTCATGGCGTTCAACAATCCTAATTACAAAAATGTTCAAAATTTTCTTTGGCAACTCGTTTCGTCGCATCGTTTGGCCCGCCTACGCTGCGCGGGGCCCCACACCCATCATCTCTCTGCTACGGCGTTTGAAACACCAGGTCGATCGCCTGGTCGGCGTCGAGCATGCCGGCCCAGCGCACCGTCTGGCCGCTCTTGCCGGCCGGTGCCGGGCTGGCGCTGGCGATGCGCGCGCCGGCCGGCAGCTTCAGCTCAACCGCAAATGGCGCTGCCACCGTGCCCGGCTGCTTCTGAATAGATAAGTGGTAGTGCCAGCCGTCGGCATCGCGCCGCACGATCGCCGGCGGCAGGGCATAGCGCAGCACGGTATCGCGCGTTTCACCAAAGCCAATCAGCTGGAACACACTCATCTGGCTGGTGCCAGCCGGCCCGGCCTCGGTATGCACGGTGCCGTCATCGCCCACCTCGGAAAGCATGGCCGCATCGGGCACCGGCCGGGTATGTGCGCCCACAAACTGGCTGCCGCGCGGCGCCAGCACGCGCATATAGTCGTAATAACAAAGCTGCATCCACTGCGCATAGCTGCTCTCACCACCGATTCGTTGCCCACAGGCCGCCGTCGACTGCACCGGGTTGGTATGGCGCAGCGTCAGCGCGGCCTGCGGCGCGCTTGGCTCGCTCAGGTCGAGCGCATACGTGATGCTGCGGGTCACCAGCGCAT
>LJCR01001880.1 GCA_001399705.1 Kouleothrix aurantiaca | reverse complement strand
GTGCAGCGCATCGGCCTGCTGCAAAATGCGCTGCACCCCGGCCCGGTTCTGTTCGAACTCGGGCAGGTCGCCGCTGGCCAGCTCGGGCGTGATCGCGGCGATGCCCAGGCCGCCAGCCCAGTCGTGCATGCCGCCAGTGATCAGGTAATTCTGCCAGTAGCGGTCGTAGCGGTAGCCGGTGGCGGCCGCGTAGGCCTGTGCCAGCGCGATCGAGGGCGCGTGCTCGCAAAAGGCCGGGAAGACATCACCGCCGTTCGAGTGGAAAAAAATGACGCCCGCCGCGTCGAGCAGAAAATCGCGGATCAGCCGGCTTTCCGGCTCGGATTCGGCGTAGGGGCCGCCCGTGCTCGATTCGATGCCATACGCGCCCTGCACGAAGTTGCGCCAGTCGTTTTCGGCGCAGCCGTCGGTGCCCGTGTTCATGTTGCGGTTCAGGTCGACGCCGCTGGCGTTGAAGCGCGTGCCGAGCGCCAGCCCGTCGGGGTTGAGCGTGGGGATGATATACAGCCGCACACCGGCCGGCACCTCATCCGGGTGGGCGCGAAAGTAGTCGGCGAGCTGGCTGACAAGCTGGAAGGTATTGGCCTCGGGGCCGCCGTGCGTGTCGCCCACCAGCGCGAATTTGCGCGCGCCGTCGCCAATTTTCAGCGCAGTGATGGGCCGGCCCTGCCCTGACATACCCAGCGTCAGCTCGGCAATCGCGGGCGCAGCGCGGCCAGTGGTGGCTGGCACAAACGCCAGGGCACAGAGCAGCGCCACAATCAGGCGGCGGAGATGATGATATCGACGTGTGGTCATGCGGCGCTCAGCAGTGCTTTCTTCCGGCCCGCATCATACATGACCAGCCGCTTCTGGTCAATTGTGCGCCCGGCTCTACAAGGCACGGTAGCAAACGTTCAATCTGGCTGCAAGTAGATGCCAATCTGCGATCAAAGTCGCGGTCTATTGATGCTACCCTCAACCTGGCTCATCGGAAAGGCAGCGCCGCACGCTGCTATGGATGCAGTAGGATTCGCTATGACCGCTCAATCGCTCCCGAGCACAATGTCTGGCGTACCGGCAATTGGCTGGCTGCGCGCGCTTTCGCTCCGCGCCAAGCTGCTCATCGCATTCTTGCTTGTGGCCTTGTTATCGGCCGGCGCGGCAGGCGGTGTTTCGCTGTTCAGCACGCGCACGCGCCTGGTGAATAGCGTTGGCACGCAGTTGAACGAGCAGGCGAATTCCGACGCCCGCAATATTGGCTTTGTTCTCGAAAGCAAAATACTAGGCCTGCGCACAGTTGCATTAGGCGAAACGTTGCAGCGCACCATTGCGACGTCGAACGCAGAATTTGCCAGCCTGGATGCTGCCGCGCTTCAGGCGCGGCTCGGCGAGCGCGGCCAGCACTGGCACACTGCTCCCGATACCGACCGGCTGATTGCCGAAGTGATCAGGAGCGGGC
>LJCR01001881.1 GCA_001399705.1 Kouleothrix aurantiaca | reverse complement strand
TACTCAGGGTGTGCACAATCGCATGTTTTCTCGCTCTGTGCTCTCTGTAGCTCCAATCGCTTGGCTCTCAGCTTTAGCGCGGCAAGCCCGCCGCCGCATAGATCGCCAGCACCGCCGCCAGGCTACGCCGCCCTTCCGCGCCATCGACCAGCGGCGGGCGGCCTTCGCGCACCGCCCCGATCATGTCGCGCAGCAGGGCTGTGTGCCCGCTTGGCGCAATGCCACGCGGGTCGCCCGCCGCGCCGGCATCGCTCGGTGGCGCGGCTAGGTCGCACGGCGGCGGCACGCCATCAGCCGATTGCCAGCGCACGAGTCGCTCGCCTTCGATCTCAAGGCCGCCGCGCGTGCCATATACCGCCACACGATGCGGAAAACCCGGCTCGATGGTAGTCGAGGCCGCGACGGTCGCGAACGCGCCACTGGCGAAGCGCAAGGTCGCCGCAAGCGTATCTTCGACCTCGACGGCGCGTTGGAGCGTGCCAGCGGCAGCCTGCACCGCCACCGGGTCGCCCATCAGCCACACGAGCACGTCAAGCAGGTGGATGCCCTGGTTCATCAGCACGCCACCGCCGTCGAGCGCCCAGGTGCCGCGCCAGGCGGCCTGATCGTAGTAGCGCTGCGCGCGAAAATAAGGAATCGTCACGGTGCCAAGCGTGAGATCACCCAGAACGCCGGCCGCAACTGCCGCGTGAATCGCCTGAAAGTGTGGTTCGGCCCGGCGCTGAAGCGCCACGCCCAGGCGCACATTGGCCGCCTGCGCAGCGGCGATCATGGCGTCGGCGTCGGCCAGGATGAGCGCCATGGGCTTTTCGACGAGGATGTGCTTGCCGGCCTGCGCGGCGGCGATTGTCTGAGGGGCATGCTGCCCGCTGGGCGTGCAGATGCAGACAATCTCGACATCGGGATGCGCGAGCAGCGCCGCCGGGCTGAGCCAGGGCGCGCCAAACTGCTCGGCAATCGCCGGGGCACGCGCCGGGTCGGGATGGGCTATGCCCACCAGATGCGCGCCCATGTCGGCGCAGGCGGCTGCGGCCTGTGCGTGGTAGCGCGCAACCATGCCCGCGCCCAGAATGCCGATGCCAATGCGCCCGCCGCTCATTGCGCCGCCATCCACTCGCGCAGGCGCTCGGCGTGCTGCGGCAGCGCGACCTCGGGTTCGGCCAGCTCGGGGTGCCAGTGCTTTTCCCACTCGACGCTCAGAATGCCATGGTAGCCGCCCGCACGGAGCAGCGAGAGGATTTCTTGCACCGGCACCGCGCCCTCGCCTAATAGGGTCAGCGCCCAATCCTCGGGTTTGGCGGCGGCCGGGTCGGGCTTGCCGTCCTTGATGTGAACATGCAGCAGGCGCGGGCCGAGCGCTTCCCAGCTCGCGGCGACCGGCTCGCCAAAGCGCAGCGGGTGCAGAATATCCCAGATCGCGCCGAGACTCGGGCTGGGCAGC
>LJCR01000188.1 GCA_001399705.1 Kouleothrix aurantiaca | reverse complement strand
CGGCAGCATCTGGCGATGCGTACCGAGGTAGTCGTTCAGCGCGCCGATCGTCATGCCTGCGCCCACCGAGATCGTCAGGTCGTCGGGCTCGTGCTGCAGCACCTGGTTCAGCCGCGTGGTGCGAACCACCAGATCGAGCTGGCGCGGGGGCTGGCCCAGGCGCTGCTGGGTGCCGCCGCCCCAGGGCACAATCGCCGCGCCGTACTCATACGCCAGGCGCATGGTTGCGGCAAGCTCTTCCAGGCTGCCCGGCGCAGCCACGCATCCCGGAACCACTCCCTGCACGGCGTAGGCCGCACATGCTTCGCGGTCTGTCAGAACGTGCTCGGGTGAAAGCGTGGTGGCGAGGGCAGCGCCGAGCTGATCGTGCTGAGTCATAGAACGTCCTTGTGCTAATACTTCATGGGGCCAGAACGGCTAGCACAAAGGCTAGCCGCATTGCCTGGGCCAAGAGGAAGAACGCTACAGCCAGGCGCCCGCTGGCGCGCTGGCCACGTCGGCGGGGCGAATTCCAGTGCGACGCAGGGCCGCCAGTTCGCCACAGCCGCGCCCGGCCGGGAATACTTTGCCGGGATTGAACAGCTCGTGCGGGTCGAAACACTGCTTCAGGCCCGCCATTGCCGCCAGATCGTCGGTTGAAAACAGCAGCGTCATATAATCGCGCTTTTCCACGCCAATACCATGCTCGCCGCTTATCACCCCGCCCTGCTCAATCGATTCGTGCAGCACGGCGTTGGCCGCCAGCAGCGCGCGCTCAAGCTCGCCCTTGTCGCGCCGGTCGAACAGAATCAGCGGGTGCAGGTTGCCGTCGCCGGCGTGAAATACGTTCGCGATCGGCAGTTTGAACTCGCGCGACACCTCGCCGACGCGTGCCAGCGTGGCAGGCAGGCGCGTGCGCGGCACCACCGTATCGACCAGGTAGTAGCTGGGCGACAGGCGGCCCATGGCGCCGAAGGCATTTTTGCGCGCCGCCCACACCTGCGCCTGCTCTTCGGCAGTTTTCGCGGGCCGCACCTCCATCGCGCCGAAGCGCGCGCCAGGGCACTTCGCCGCCCACTCAATCGCCTCGTCGAGATTCTCGGCGTCGATCAGGTAGTAGCCGCCCAGCTGCTCCTTCGTTTCGGCGAAGGGACCGTGCGTGATCACGGCTTTGCCCTCGGGCGCGCGCACGGTGGTGGCGGCTGAGGTGGGATGCAGGGCATCGCCGCCGCGCATTCGCCCCGATTCTTCCAGCGCCCTGGTGTAGCCCCAGTAATCGGCCATCACCGCGTCCATCTCTTCCTTGCTGGCGCTGGAACCGGCCTGCTCGTTGCCGTAGATCAGAAGCAGGTACTGCATGGGATGCCTCCTTTGCTTGCGGGGCGGCACGCGCTGCCCCGTTACTCTACCGACGCAGCAGGCGCCGCCAGATCGACACATTTGTGCGGCAATTTTGTTGGCAATTTTACAACAATGCGCGCACTTTGTCCGCGAAACGCGCCATGTGCGGGTCGCTGCGCTCCAGCGGCAGCGCGTCGAGTGCGAACCACGCCACCGCGTGAAATTCTTCCGGGTCGAACTGCAACGGCTGCGCCCGGTCGCCGCGCAGCAGGTACCAGAGCGACACGTCGGTGTGGCCGGCAGTGCTGCCCACCGTCTGCGTGACGGTGAGGAAAATTGGCTGCGAAACTAAGAAGTCGGCTTCGAGCTGCAATTCTTCCCACAGCTCGCGCCGCACGGTTGCGGCCGGGTGCTCGCCCGGTTCGACATGCCCGCCGCTGGGCAGCCACAGTCCGGCCTTTTTGTGATCAACCAGCAGCAGCGCGCCGGCCGCTGGGTCAAGCAGTGCAAAGTAGGAAACCAGATGCTGCGGTGGCGTGGCTGGCTTGGCGGTGCGGCAGAACGGCGCGCCCGATTCGAGCCACGCAATCGTCGCCGCCTGCTGCGCGCGCTCAAGTTCGTCGCCGGGCACGATGCCGCGCACCAGCGCAATGATGCCACACTGCGCGCATTTTTCGACAGCTCGCCGCAGGCGCGCTGCCTGATCGACCCGGAGTACCGCATCCTGGCCTTCAACCGAGTGACGGCGCGCGATATCTGGCAGAGCTCGCAGCGCGACGTTGCCGTGGGCGATACCGTGCTTGATTTTCTCTGGCCGGCTAGCTTAGAGCGTTTCACCGAGCATTTCCAGCGCTGCCTGCAGGGCGAACAGATTTATTACGAGGCCAATATTATCGATCCCAGTGGCCAGAAGCGCTGGTATGCCTTTAGCTACACCCCGATCTATGAGCCCGAAACCACCCTGGTTGGTGTGGCGTTTAGTGGGTTTGATATAACCAAGCAAAAGCTTTCCGAGCTGGCGCTGCGCGACGCCGAAACCAAGTATCGCACGCTTGTCGAGCAGATCCCCACGGTGACGTATGTTGTTGAGTTTGGCGACAGCAACCGCACCACGTATGTGAACCCACAGCTTGAGGCGTTGCTGGGCTACACTGCCGCAGAATGGCTCAGCGATCCGTCGCTCTGGCTGGGCCGCATCCATCCCGCCGACTACCAGGCGATTAAATCATATTTCCGCGAGAGCAGCGACGACCCGCGCCCGCTCGATGTCGAGTACCGCATGCTGGCGCGTGATGGCCACACCGTCTGGGTGCATAACACAGCCTCACCAATTATCAATGTGCCAGGGCAGGCGCCATTTTCGATCGGCATTATGTTCGACATCACGGCGCAAAAACAATCCGAAGAAGAAAAAACGCAGTTCGACGCCAAACTTCAGCAAACGCAGAAGCTCGAAAGCCTGGGTATGCTGGCCGGTGGCATCGCCCACGATTTTAACAACCTGCTCACCAGCATTCTGGGCTACGCCGACCTGGCGCTGCTCGAGCTGCCGCCGCGCTCGCCGGCCCGCCCCTTGATTGGCGAGGCGGTGAATGGTGCGCGGCGTGCCGCCGAGCTCACGGCGCAGATGCTGGCCTATTCGGGAAAAGGGCGCTTTGTCGTCGAGCAGCTCGACCTTTCACGGCTGATCGAGGATATTACCCGCCTGCTTGAGATCTCGATCTCGAAAAAAAGCGTGCTCAAGTACAATCTGATGCCCGACCCACCCAGCATCGCTGCCGACGCCACCCAGATGCGCCAGGTTATTATGAACCTGGTGATCAACGCTTCCGAGGCGATTGGCGACCGCAGCGGCGTGATTATGCTCACTACCGGCGCAATGTACTGCGACAGCGCGTATTTGTCGGAAACCTACCTGGACGAAAACCTCCCCGAGGGCTTGTACGCCTACCTCGAAGTTGCCGATAATGGCGTGGGAATGAACGAAGAAACGCGCGCCCGCGTTTTTGAACCGTTTTTCACCACCAAGTTCACCGGGCGCGGCCTGGGCCTTGCGGCGGTGCTGGGCATTGTGCGCGGGCACCGTGGCGCGCTTAAGATTTATAGCGAGCCCGGCGTCGGCACAACCTTCAAGGCGCTGTTCCCCGCCACCGACCTGCCCGCCAACATGGCCGAAGACGCCGAGGCGCAGGCCGTGGAATGGCGCGGTAGCGGCTTGGTGCTGGTGATCGACGATGAAGAAACGGCCCGCGGGCTGGCGGTGCATATGCTTGAGCGCATGGGATTTGAGGTTCTGGCGGCGGCCGACGGGCGCGAGGGCGTCGAGCTGTTCCGCACCAGCAAGGCAAATATTCGCCTGGTATTCCTCGACATGACCATGCCGCACATGGACGGCGAAGAAACTTTTCGCGAGTTGCGCCGCATCCGCATCGACGTGCGGGTGGTGCTGACCAGTGGCTACAACGAGCAGACGGCGACGAGCCGTTTTGCCGGCAAGGGTTTGGCCGCCTTCATCCAGAAGCCGTATCGCTTCGAAGAGCTGCGCGCCGTCGTGCGCAATGTGCTTGGCTAGTGCGCTTTCAGCGCAGGGGCTGGGGGATGGGGAATAGGGTTTGAGCATTACAATGCGTAAATTCTCTCCTGATTTGCGCATTGCTTTCATGATAATACACAGCGCATTTACGATTGACGCGCTTTGCATTCTGATATGCTGGCGTAGCGCTGAAGCCCTAGTAGCTGTTTGAAAATGCATCTGGCAACTTCGCCCGAGCCACATCTGATCGCAAAAACAACACACCGCCGACATTATGTCGGCGGTGTGTTGCTGAAAGGAGTCGCAAGCAAACCGTATGAACGTTATAGCATGCGATGGGCGAATCGCGGTATGCAGAACATAGGCGAAAGAGATTCAGTTACTGCCTTCCTACAGCGTGTTTCCAAAACGATTGCCATGCTGTGATATTCTGCAAAAGCTTTAGAAAGCCAGGACGCTACTGAATACGGAATGCTTACTTCTGAATACTGGAAAGCAACACAACTATCAGCCTTTTGTAATCGAAATATCAGGTTTAGAATCGAGACTGCGGTGTATCATAGCAAGGCTTACAACATTCTTTTCATCGCTTACATATGCGGAGACGGCTACAATGCTCTGGTTGATCTGGATCGCGATCATGTTAGTGACGCCCATTCTTGCAGGCTTGAATGTGTGGTGGGAGACGCGCTCCACCGCTGAGGCGCTGGCCTCCGATATTTCCAGCGAGCAGATCCAGGCATAGCCGGGCGCCCGGCCTAATACGGGGTAAAACAACCCGCAGGCTGTGCGCCTGCGGGTTTGGTGTGCTATAGTGCGCGCGTTACGAGGACGGCTGTAAGGAGACAAGATTGGCAGGAACAAGCTCGTTGATTGGCATAGCGCTTGGCGCATATGAGATACAGGCGCTGTTGGGCAGCGGCGGCATGGCCTCGGTCTACCGCGCGCTCGACAAGCGGCTGCAGCGCCAGGTAGCGGTCAAGGTGCTGTCGCCGGTTGCGGCGCACACGCCCGGCCTGCCCGAGCGCTTCTTGCAGGAAGCGCGCCTGGTTGCCAGCTTGCGCCACCCCAATATTGTAACGGTGTACGACTACGGCGAGCAGGGTGACCACACCTACATGGTGCAGGAACTGCTGGCCGGGCCGACGCTGGCCGATCAGCTCAAGGCGCTGGCCGCGCAGGGGCAGGTTTTTAGCCGCGAGCAGGTGCTGGCGATTATGCGCCAGCTCACCGCCGCGCTCGATGCTGCTCACGCTGCCGGGATCATCCACCGCGATGTTAAGCCCAGCAACGCGATCTGGAACGAGCGCGGCGAGCTGGTGCTAACGGATTTCGGCATTGCCAAAAATACCCAGCTGCCTACCGAATATACCCAGGCCGGCATGGTTATCGGCACGCCCGACTACATCTCGCCCGAGCAGGCGCGCAACCTGCCGCTCACGCCCAGCAGCGATCTGTACTCGCTTGGCGTGGTGCTGTTTGAGCTGCTGGCCGGCCAGACGCCCTTTCACAGCGATACGCCCCTGGCCGCGATGCTCGGCCATATGCAGGAAGCGCCGCCGCCGCTGCGCCCGCGCCGGCCCGACCTGCCGCCCGCCGTCGAGCGCGTGGTGCTGCAGGCGCTGGCGAAAGATCCGGCGCAGCGCTTTCGCAGCGGGGGCGCGCTGG
>LJCR01001879.1 GCA_001399705.1 Kouleothrix aurantiaca | reverse complement strand
GTAATGATCAACGCACCCGCCCAAGGAATTGCCCAGCCTCAGTCGCTTTCCATCCCGACGCTGCGCCCTGGTCCACGCTTGTTCTGGGCCCTTTGCGCGCTTCTTGGCGTCGTTCTTGCTGCAGTTCTTATGACGCTGATAATGTCGGTGCCGGCGCCTGTGCCCCTGGCGCGCAGCGCCGATGCGATGACTGTTCGTGATGCGGTGCTGGCGCGCCTGAATGGCGCCGCAGCCGATCCGCTTATCGAACTTGCCCCTGGTGTTACGGCGCGGCAGAGTAACATTCGCGGGTTGTCGCTCGGCGGCCGGACGTACTACTACTACGTTGATGGCCAGCCACGGTTCGATCCACTGGCGCGCGGCGTGCTTGTTCAGGATTCGGTGGAAGTAGTGCTGCGCGACGAACGTGGCCCACAACCGCTGGTAATTTATACTGTCATTACGCCCTGATAAATATTCTTTATAGCAAGATCTGTGCCACGTTTTTTGGTGTAGGGATGATAGTGAAGCCAGGCTGAATGTTCAGCCTGGCTTTTCGATTGCGCGAGTTTACTTCGAGGCTTGCAGGCGCTGTTTGAACTCGGCCGCGCTGAGGCCCAGGCGCTGGGCAGCTTCTTTTTCGTCGCTGTCGCTCTGTTGGAGCGCCTCAAACAGCATTACGCGCTCGATCTCGGCAAGCACGTCGCTCAGCTTCTCGCGGTTGCGCACGCGTGTGGCGAGGTCGATCTGCGTGGGAATGCCGTGCTGCGAAAGGTTCAGCGCGTGGCTGGTGATGACATTGCCCTGCGAAAGCACAACCGCGCGCTCAATCTCGTTTTCGAGCTGGCGGACATTGCCGGGCCAGTCGTACTTTTCCAGGCGCTCCAGCGCGTCTTCCGAGATCCGTGTGGGCGGTGCGCCGGGTTTGTAGCGATACTTATCGAGGAAGTGCTCGATAAGAATGGGAATGTCGCCGCGGCGCTCCCGCAGGGGCGGCATATGGATGTTGATGACATTCAGGCGGTAATAGAGGTCTTCGCGGAAGTTGCCCTGCTTCACTTCGTCGAGCAGATCGCGGTTAGTGGCCGCCACCACGCGCACATCGACTTTGACGATGCCGGTGCCGCCGACGCGCTCGATCTCACCTTCCTGCAGCACGCGCAGCAGCTTCTTCTGCACCGGCAGCGTGATCTCGCCCACTTCGTCGAGAAAGATCGTGCCTTTGTGGGCCTGCTCGAAGCGGCCTTTGCGCTGCGCAACCGCGCCGGTGAACGCGCCTTTTTCGTGCCCGAACAGCTCGCTTTCAATCAGCGTTTCGGGCAGCGCCGCGCAGTTCACCTTTACCGGCGGGCCGCTGCGGCGCGCCGAGTTCTGGTGAATCAGGTTGGCGGCCAGCTCCTTGCCGGTGCCAGTTTCGCCGGTAACCAGCACCGAAGCGTCGGACGCGGCGACCCGGCCAATTG
>LJCR01001878.1 GCA_001399705.1 Kouleothrix aurantiaca | reverse complement strand
GCCTTGTTCGAGCGCAGCGTCAGCCGCGCGATGCTGGGCGAAGTTGCCGGCCTGGCGGACGACATCATTGGCCGCGACGACGGCCTGGCCGAGCTGTTGCAGCTCGCGCTGGTCGATCAGAATGGCGAGCGCTTCAAGCTGCTGCCGCTGACCCACAGCTTTGCGCTCGATGCGCTGGCGCAGCAGCCCGCGCTCGAAAGCGAACTGCGCGAGCGCTGGCTCGATGTTTTAATCGATCTGGCCGCGCCGTTCAACCGACCGCACTGGCAGCAGCCCGACCGCGGCTCGCTGCGGCGCGATGGCGAGCACCTGGCTACGCTGGCGCGCTGGGCCATACAGCACGAGCGCCCCGACCTGCTGCTGCCAATGAGCGCCGCGCTAGGCTCTTACTATGACGCGGTTGGGCGATGGACCGAGATGCTGGAATTGGATTTGCGCGTGATCGAGTATGCGCGCCTGCTCGGCGATCGTGCCACACTAAGGAACGAATTGAAGTGGTATGCCTGGGCGATCGGCCAGCAAGATCGCATTGCTGAAGCCAACCAGGCCTTTGCCGAGGCATTAGCGCTGGCTGAAGAGTTGGGCGATGGCGCGTGGCAGGCCGAAATTCTGGTGAACATGGCTCAGCTTGCGCGCCGCACCGGCGATATTGCCGGGGCACGCGCGCATTGCGAGGCCGCGCTGGCACTGCTGGAACGGATCGCTCCCGACGAGCAGGCCTTTGCGCGCGCCGACATCACAATCGAGCAGGGCAAGATCGCGCGCGACACCGGCGATTGGGAAACGGCGCTGGCCGCTTTCCGCGCCGCCCGCGATGTGTTCCAGACCGATCTGCATAACCCTGGCTTCAACATGGAGCGGGCCTGGGGCGCGTACAGCCAGTTTGCGTTTGTGACGCACCGCCTGGGTCAGCTTGATGAAGCCGCCAACATGTACGCCAAGTCGCTCGCCGCCATTCGCGAGATCGGCAGCCGCAGCTACCTTGCCACGCTGCTGGTGCGCTACGCCGAGCTGGAACTGCAGCGCGGCGATCGCGTGGCGGCGCTGGCCTTTGCGCGTGAAGCGCTGGAATGGAGCGGCAAGCTGGGCATGGTGGCCGAGCAGCAGCAGGCCGCCGTGCTGCTGGCGCAAATGGAAGAAAAGGACCCTGAATGACAAGCGCGCTGCTCGAACGAATTGTGCGCGAAGGCGGCGGCGCCGACGTGCTGGAACTGCTGGCCGAGCGCCTGACGCCCACCGACCTGCAATCGCTGATGCTGGAAGTATACCGCCGGCGCGCGGCGCGGCAGGCACCCGCCGCCCTGCTGGCGAGCTACGAGCGCAACCCGTTTGTGCGCCCCGCGGCAGTCAGCCCGGCCGCGCTGCTCGAAGTCGACCGGCTGGCGTTTGGGCTGGCCGCGCCGCAATTCACGCCACTGGAGCTTGCGCCGGTCTGCCCGCTGG
>LJCR01001874.1 GCA_001399705.1 Kouleothrix aurantiaca | reverse complement strand
CGAACAGCACCAGTGTCGAGTCGCCGCCGAATTTGTTGACAATCCCGCCATGCCGCTCGGCAGCATCGACGACGATCTGAAAGTACTCATTCAGGCCCTGAATGACGACAGCAGGATCTTCCTGCTCGGACATCACGGTAAAATCGCGCAGATCGGTGAACAGAATTGTCAGCTCTTTTGTTTCGCCGCGCAGGTCAAGCGGGTGGCTCAGCACCAGCCGCGCGACGGTTGGGCTCACGAAACGCCCAAACACGTCGTGCATGCGCTCGCGCTCGCGCAGGCGGGTTCGCATACGCGCCAGCAGCTCGGCGGTGCCAAACGGCTTGGCCAGGTAGTCGGCCGCGCCAGCGTCGAGCCCGCGCACAATATCTTCTTCGAGGCCTTGCCCGCTAATGACAATCACCGGCGTGCTGGCGACGGCCGCGCCCATCAGCACCCAGCCATCGCCCCGGCCCATGTCGGGGTTGAGCAAAATCAGGTCGAATGACTGTTCGCGCAGCATCAGCTCGGCATACTGAACCTGGTTGGCGCGCAGCACGGTATATCCCTCGTTGCCCAGCAGTGTTGCCAGGCGCTCCATCAAGGTCACATCATCATCGGCCAGGAGAATTGTCGGCATAAAGCAGCTATCCATCATTTCAAATCTGCGCCGGTGAGCTTTGACACCGGGCAGTCGGCGCGCTATTATAGCACGGCCTTTCGGCAGCTACGAAGGAGCGCATTATGACGACCCGCGTGGTATGTTACGGGCTTGGCCCGATTGGGATGGGCATTGCGCGGCTGGCAGCCGGCCGCAGCGGCATTGCGATTGTTGGTGCGATCGACGTGGACCCGCAGAAAGTTGGCAAGCCGCTGAGCGTGCTGCTCGGCTCTTCGGCCCCGGCGCTGCGCGACGAGGTGCGCGTAAGCGGCGACGCGGCGGCAACCCTGGCCGAAACAAAGCCCGATGTTGTGCTGCATGCCACCTCTTCCTCGCTGGCGAATGTACGCGATCAGCTGGCCCAGATCGCCAAGGCTGGCGCGCATGTCGTTTCGACCTGCGAGGAGCTTTCGTTCCCCTGGACGGCGCAGCCGCAGCTTGCGGCCGAGCTGGATGCAATTGCGCGGCGCGCGGGCGTGGCGCTGCTCGGCACCGGAATCAACCCCGGCTATGCGATGGACGCGCTGCCGCTGATGCTCACCGCGCCCTGCGCGTCGGTGCGGGCGGTGCGCGTGCTGCGCGTGGTGGATGCCGGCAGGCGGCGCGGCCCGCTCCAGCGCAAAGTCGGCGCCGGGCTCACGCCCGAGCAGTTCGCCGAGCGCGTGGAAGCCGGCGTAGTGCGCCACGTCGGCCTGCCTGAGTCGCTGCACATGCTGGCCACCGGCCTGGGCTGGCAGCTCGATCGCAGCGAAGATTCGATTGGCGCAGTGCTGGCCGAGCAGCCGATCACCACGGAGTATGTGAC
>LJCR01001875.1 GCA_001399705.1 Kouleothrix aurantiaca | reverse complement strand
GCGACTCGGCCATGTCGACGCGCTGCGCGGGGTCGTCGCTGGCCGTCTGGATGGGCTCGGGCAGCCAGGGGCCGATGTACTGCTCGCGCTTGCGGCGGGCGAGCTGCAGCTGATCGAGGCAGAGCCGCGTGAGAATTGTCGTCAGGTAGGCGCGCAGCGAGCGAATCGGCTGCGGCGCGGCGCCCTGGTAGCGCAGAAACGTTTCCTGCACGGCGTCTTCCGCATCCATCGCGCTGCCAAGCATGCGGTAGGCAATCGCGAACAGGTAGGCGCGGTGCGTTTCGAATGATTCCACGGCTGTTCCCTTGCGGCTAGCTTGGCCGGCGCTGAAACGCTTCTTTTAGAATAAACTGCAGCATGGCCGGCCGGGCTGCGACCGTCGCGACGGCGATGGCCTGGTGGACGTACTGGGTGGTGCGAAGCTGTTGCAGCAAGCAGTCGGCCAGGTCGGCGCGCGAGGTGTAGCGCTCGTTGAGCATGTTAATCGCCACGCGATAGTCGGTGACGCTGGGCGTTTCGAACAGGCCCGACGGCCGCACAATCGTCCAGTCGAGCCCGCTGGCGCGCACCAGTGTCTCCATCTTCCACATATCTTCGTACAGGGTACGCCCGAAGCGCCCAATGATCAAGGGCTTGAGCAGCTTCTCGAACACAAAGCCGCCGCCAGTGTCATGCTGGAGTGCCTGCGGGTCGGTGGCGCTGGAGCTGACGCACACCAGGCGGCGCACGCCGTGGGCGCGCATGGCCTGGATGATGTGCTCGGTGCCGCGCGAGTAGACCGAAATCGGCTGGCTGCTGAACGGCACGCCGAGTGTGGAAATGATGGCGTCCTGGGCGGCAACGGCTGTTTCTACCTCCATGTAGTCGAACACGTCGCCGGCCTGCACACGCAGCTGTGTGTGCTTCATAGGAAAGGCGGCGGGGTGGCGTGTGACGGCGGTGATGGTGTGGCCCTGCCCCAGCGCTTGCGCGGTGAGAATGCGGCCGGTTGGGCCGTTGGCGCCAAAAATCGCGATCTTCATTGCTTTCTCCGTGCTGTGCTTGCGGCGCGCTGCCGCAGGTATACAGAAGACGGGGAAGCGGGCGATTTTGGGACAAGCGGCGCGAGCTTTTGACACAGAAATGCGAGCGCCAGCCCGCGCTTGCCGGAGAAAACGACTGAGCCACGGAGGACACCGAGAGCACGGAGTGTATAAAGAAGCGCACCCTTCGATACGGCCTGCGGCCTACTCAGGATGCGCCCAATATCCACGCACCCAAATACCGTATAACTCCGTGTTCTCTGTGCGCTCTGTGGCCAAAATTAATCCTTGTACGGGTCGAACACGTCTGAGCCACGGAGGACACCGAGAGCACGGAGTGTGTAAAGAAGCGCACCCTTCGATACGGCCTGCGGCCTACCCAGGATGCGCGCAATATCCACGCACCCAAGTACCATATAACTC
>LJCR01001876.1 GCA_001399705.1 Kouleothrix aurantiaca | reverse complement strand
GCCCGGCTCGCAGCCGTACGCGCACCCACTTTCGCAGCCCTATGGCGAACCGGGGACGCAGCCGCTCACCACGCGGCTGGCCAACACCGCGCGCTGGATCAGCCTGGCAAGCCTGGCGATCATGGCGCTATCGGCGCTGGTGGTTGGGCTGGCGAGCGCGACCAGCAATAGCAGCGGCACCCTGGCGGGGCTGGGCTACATTCTGGCATTTCTGCCGCTGCTGGGCGGGCCAGTCGGCGCGATTCTGGGCATCCTTGCGCTGCTGCAAACCAACACGCCATTCACGCTGAACGGGCGCAAGCACGCCGGCATCGCAATCGGCGCCGGCCTGGCTACGCTGCTGCTGTGCTGCGTAATTGGCTACATGGCTGGCACGTATAATGCATCGGGCGATTAAGGCGCCCGGCTGCAACATCGCGCACGCCGCCAGCGTCGATCAGGCATGACCTCTGTATGAAGCACACCGCGTGTGAGGAGATATATTCATGGCCGATACTGTGACGCTAAGCTGCACCTGGGGCCGCGCTCCGCTGCCCGCTGGCGCGAATCCACAAGCTGCCTACCTGCTGGTCGAAGCGCAGCCCGGCGCGAAGAACGAAAGCGTGCCGCTGAACTTCTGCCTGGTGCTCGACCGCTCGGGCTCGATGCAGGGGCCGAAGCTGGCCGCAATGAAAGACGCCACCAAGCGCGTGATCGACACGCTCACGCCGCAGGATGTTGTGGCGATTGTGCTGTTCGACGACACCGTGCAGGTGCTGACGCCCGCCACGGCCGCCAGCGATAAGGACGCGCTGAAGGCCCAGATCGACTCGATTGAGGAAGCCGGCGGCACCGCGATGTCGGGCGGCTTGCAGGCCGGCCTGGCCGAGCTGCAGAAGAATGCCACGCCCGACCGCGTGGGCGCGCTGCTGCTGCTGACCGACGGGCGCGACTGCCAGGATTCCGAAATTTGTCCATCGTCCTATGGCAGCCAGCACACCCTCGACGAAGCGATTGCCTACGCCAACGCCCACGCCCAGCCGGTGTATGTGGTTGGCCTGGGGCAGCGCGGCGCCGACGAGCGCGAAGGCATCGACGAGGCCGCGCTCCAGCGCATCGCCAAGGAAACTGGCGGCGAGTACTTCTACGCGCCCAGCGCGGGCGAGCTGGCGACGCTGTATCGCACGCTTTCGTCCGGCATCCAGCAGGAATACAGCCTGACCTACACCAGCCCGCGCCCCTTCTACGACGGCACGCGCCGCGACATTCAGGTGAGCGTGGGCGGCGCGGCATCCGCCAACAGCGGTTATGTCGAGCAGCACTTGATCAATGTGCATTCCGACCCGCTGGTGGGCCTGCTGCTGCTGCTACCAATTGCCGGCGCGCTACTCATTCCGCTCGGGTTGCGTCGCCGCGCGCCGAGTGGCACGCCCGCGCCTGCGCCCGCCGGTGCCACGACCGGTGCC
>LJCR01001877.1 GCA_001399705.1 Kouleothrix aurantiaca | reverse complement strand
GAGCAGGGTCGAGTAGATCGCGCGGCGGCTGAGCAGCAGGGCAGCCAGCGCGATGGGCAGCGCCGCAAACGGCAGCAGCGCCGGCAGGTAGGCGGGCAGCAGATAGGCAGCCAACGCAAGCGCCAGCAGCACAAACGCGACAACCAGGCCGCCAGCCAGCGAGTAGCGGCGCATGCGACTAAACACATATGCCGCCAGCAGCCAGCCGCCGCCAAGCAGCAGGCCCAGCGCCGGCAGGAGCGGAATATTGCTCAGGCTGCCGTCGTCGAGGCGCGTGCCAACGCTTGCCAGCACAACGGCGGCCAGTGTGAGGCCAAGCGTTAGCAGGCAGCTGTTCAGTACCTGGCTGCGGCGGGTACGCTCAAATTCGGAAGCAGTTTGTACCATAATCGGTTTCTGCATGTACTATTTGCTGCGAGCGGCGGGCGCTGGGGCGGGCGCAGAACACATGCATGGCACACCACTGTCGCTTTCCGCGCCATGGGGAAACTGGTGCGCCGCCGGCCCGCTGGTAAAGTGATTATAGCACGCGCGGCCGCATGGCATCTGGAAGCGCGAAACACGCGATTGTCACCAAATCGTTAAGGGGGAAGCGAGTGAGCGATGGGCGCGTGGGGCAGGCATGCGCAACGAGGCCGTAGGGACGCCGGATGCGCAGTGTCGAGCGGATGGCTGCGCGCCCGCTCGGGCAGGCTGCGCAGCCGCCTGATGATTATGTGTTCAGCTATGGGGCAGTGCGGGCTGAAGAAATTGTAACGCAGGCTCGGCTTCGATCGCAGGGGCCAGCGGCAGTTCAATCGTGAAGCGGCTGCCAACGCCAGGCTCGCTTGCCACACGCACCTGGCCGCCGTGCGCATCGACGATCCACTTCACAATCGGCAGGCCCAGCCCTGCGCCACCCCGATTGCGCGTGCGCGCCCGGTCGGCGCGGTAGAAACGCTCAAACACATGCGCGAGATGCTCGGGGCCAATGCCCACTCCCGTATCGGCCACGCTGAGCACAGCCTGCGTCTCGGTGCGCGCCAGGCTGAGCGTGACGCTGCCACCGGGGGGGGTGTGCTGCACGGCGTTGATGCCCAGGTTGAGCAGCGCCTGCTTGAGCCGGTCGCGGTCGCCCATCACCACCACCTGATCTTCTTCGCCCAGAATGAGCTGGACATCGCCGGCCAGCGGGCGCAGCTCGCGGTGCACCTCCAGCAGCAGCGTGTCGAGCTCGACTGGCTCGTGCAGAATTTGCACGCCGGCCTCGCTCTGCGCCAGCAGCAAGAGATCGTTGGCCATGCGAATGAGGCGCGCAACCTCGCGGCGCATGTCGGCCAGCGACTCGGCCAGCAGCTCGGGGTCGCGCGCAGCGCCGCGGTCGAGCACTTCGAGGTTGCCCTGCATGGCGGCCAGTGGCGTGCGCAGCTCGTGCGAGACATCGGCGACAAAGCGGCGCTGCGCGC
>LJCR01001872.1 GCA_001399705.1 Kouleothrix aurantiaca | reverse complement strand
TTTCGTAGGCCAGCGCTGCCTGGGCCGCCAGCGCCAGTGCAACCTGCTGATCGTGGGCGCCAAATACCGGGGCGGCCTGCTTATTCGCCAGGTACAGCGTGCCATACAGCTGCGCGGCCGTACCGAGCGGCACGGCAAGCAGCGAGAAGACGGGCGCATGCTCGGGTGCGAGGCCCAGGGTCTGCGGGTCGCCGTCGAGCACGCTCACGCGGCTGGCCCAGCCCTGCGCGAGTGGCTGGCTCAGCACACCGGATGGTGCCGCGAATATGTCGAAGGGCGCGTGAGCGCCGGGTTGCGCGGAAGCATACGCGGCGGGTTTGATCGACTCACTGCTTTGGTCGAGCAAGCCAATCGCGGCGTACTCTGCCCCAATCAACGCCACGGCGGCCCGGCAGCTTTGTTCAAGCAGCTGCTGTGGATCGCACTCTGCCGCAATTGCTTGGCTCGCGGCGAGAACTTCCTGCCAGGCCTGGTTGTGTATCGTGGCGGTTTGATCGGCGAGCAGTGCCTGCAAGGCGGCGCTTGCGGCGAGCGTGTGCGCGTGCACTTGCGTGCCATACCAGAGCACCGGAGCATTGGCCTGGGCAGTATGCACCTTGGCTATGTATTGCTGGCTATCGACGGGGGGCGCTTCGCACAGAATCAACGCCGGCCAATCGGCCGGTGCGGGGGTCGGAATATCGGCAACGTTTGCGACATGGCGGATCTCGTAGCCCTGGCAGCGGAGCGCGGCCGCAAAATCCTCATACCCAGAAGGAGTGCTATCGGCAATCAGGATTGCTAACATGGCTTTCCACCCCTATGAGCGGGCAGGTATGAGAGCGCCTCTGCGGAGCGGCGCATTCTCAGGTTATAAGTTGTTGATTGAAAACAGTTTGAGATTTATATCACAAACAGGACGCAAACCAACGCGCAAACTGGCCAGATGTATGACTCTAATAGCACACAAGCCTGTTCAATTCTAGGCACTACGCGCGCGTTGCTAACCAGGCGAATTGAAGGGTGTTGTTTCGTGTGACGAGACGAGTAGTGGGCAGGCATCCCGTCAGGGGTATATCGACCAATTATATTATGGCAAAATTATGGCTTGGGCATCAATGCGTAAAAGTACTTATTTGCGAGGGGAATTCCCTTGCGTAATCATACCTAATGGACGCCAGTTCGGGATAAGCGAATAGTGGTTATGGCTTTCCAAAGCGCTTCGTGATCAGCACGTTCGGCGAACGGTATGCCGTGAATGCCAGCAGGCGCTGGCATCAGGACGTGCGCTCCTGGTCGAGCACGGCGTTGGCGGCTTCGAGCAGGCGCGGCACGAGGTGCCATTCTTTGGCGGTGAGGCTGCGGAAGCGCCGGCCCATGATTTTCAGCAGCGAGTCGGCTTCGTACAGGCGCAGCCAGCGCGTGTCGATCGCCAGGCCGGCCGCCTGGTAACCTTCCAGACACACC
>LJCR01001873.1 GCA_001399705.1 Kouleothrix aurantiaca | reverse complement strand
GCCCGATGCCAGCGGTGGCGGCCGGCGTGTCGCGCTCGTAGATGTGAGGCAGCACCGCGTTCCAGCGCGCCAGGTCGTTTTCCGCCAGGGCGCCGGCATAGAACGCCAGAATGTACAGGCCGAACAGCGTGGCGCTCACCCACACCGTCGCAACCAGCGCGATGCTGCTCCAGCGGAGCACGGTTGTGCCCCAGTTTCGCGCGGCGGGAGGCGCGGACTTCGGCGATACGCGATCGGATAGAACGTGTGCCATAAAAACCTCCATCTGAGCGGCAAACTTAGCGCGCAATTTCCACTTCGGCCGCCACCACCACCGTGTTGTTCAGCGGCAGCGCCGCCATGCCGACGCCGGTGCGGGCGTGCTGGCCAATCTCGGGGCCATACAGCTCCAGAATGAACTCCGAGAAGCCATTCAGCACGTTGCCGGTTTCGCGATACCCCGGCTCGGCGTTGACCATGCCGTTGACCATCAGCCAGGCGGTGACGCGGTCGAGGTCGCCCAGTTCGCGCTTGAGGCTTGCCAGGATCGACAGCGCCGCTCCGCGCGCGGCGGCTTTGGCATCGCCCAGCGACACCTCGCTGGGAACTTTGCCGAATGGTCCGGCATAGCTGCCATTCGGGGCCTGGGCGGAATGGCCCGCAATATACACGCGGTTGCCGCGCACCCGTGCCCACGCGAACGAAAACGTGATACCGGGCGGTGCCTGTGGCGGTGCGGGAAGGACCAATCCCATTGCTTCGAGCTTCGCCTCGATCTGCATCATAGGCTCCTTGTACATTCAGGTCGTGTACGAACAGGCATTTCGATGGATATCGGTATGCGGATAGATGAGCGTGCCAGCTACTTGCACAGCCCGGCTGGCGTGCTGGTCGCGCAGGTGTTGCGCAGCCAGATATTCGCTGTGCCTGTGGTCTGGCTGCCAGTGGAATGGTCAACCGCATCGGTGCCGTTGCCTTGCAGCAGGTTTTTCCGGATAGTGTTGCCGGCGGCGCTGCTTTCCACAAGGATGCCAGCGGTGCTGTTGTTCGTGACGGTGTTCTCGCTGATGGTATTGCTATTCGTGCCGCCCAGGGTAATGCCATAGCTGGAACCGCTGGCGGTATTGTGCTTTACGGTGGAACGAGTGAGATTCGCCAGAAGAATACCCGTTTGGCCGGCGTTGGTCACGTGATTGGAAACAATCTTCGCATTTGTGGAGCTAAACACGTAGATGCCATAGTTGAACGACGTGACGCTGTTCTGCTTGATCGAAACGTTCGGCGTATCGCCAGCCGCAATGCCGGCAAAGCCGCTGCCGCTGATGCGGTTCTTCTGTGCCTCGCTCTTGTCGCTGCCAGTGAAAAAGATGCCATACTGTTTCGCATTGGTGATGACCATATCGCGGATCTCGGTCTTGGGAGCGTGAGCGGCGACAATGCCCATGCTCGTATTGGTGATCTGAAGAC
>LJCR01001870.1 GCA_001399705.1 Kouleothrix aurantiaca | reverse complement strand
GAGCTGGCTGTTTGTGCTGGCGGCCAGCGGCTTGGGCGGGCTGGGCGTGTACATGGGCCGCGTGCTGCGCTGGAATAGCTGGGATGTGCTGATCGAGCCGCGCGCGGTGCTGGCCGACGCGATTGGCCCGCTGCTCAACCCGCGCGGGCATGTGCCGCCGCTGGCGCTGAGCGCGGTATTCACCGCCGTGCTGCTGATTTGCTATGCGATGTACCTGGCGGCCTACCACGGCGGGCGTATGCAGGAAGAGCGCTGAGCTGGCGATTTATGCCGTGATGCGCCACAGGCGCGCGGTGTGATCGCTGCAGGCGCTGGCCACGCTAGTGCCACCAGGCCCCCACGCAATGCTGTAGATTGCGCCGATTTTGTTGCGGGCTTCGCCCAGAAGCGCGCCATCGGCAACGCGCCAGAAGCGCAGGACGTGATCGAGCCCGCCGGCGGCCAGCACCTGGCTGTCGGGCGAAAATGCGACACTGCGCACCCAGCCACTCGATTTTGGCGCCTTCAGCTCGTGCAGCAGCTTGCCCTGCGCGGCATCCCACAGCCGCGCGCGGCCATCCTCACTGGCCGAGGCGAGCAGCGCGCCATCGGGCGACCAGGCGGTGCCGTTCAGGATGTGCATGGTTTTCGCCTCGAGCTGCAGAAGCTGCTCGCCGCTTTCTGTATCCCACACGCGCAAGCTGTTATCATCGCCGGCGGAGGCGAGGCGCGCGCCATCGGGCGAAAATGCCACCCCGGTGACGTCGGTGCTGTGCCCGCGCAGCGTGCGAACGGCCTCGCCGGTGCTGGCATTCCAGATCTGCACCGCGCCATCGAAGCTGCCGGCCGCGAGCGTTGCGCCGTCGGGCGACCATGCAACGTTAAACAGCCAGTCGGTGATGATGCGCGACAGGCGCTGAAGCTCGGCGCCGGTGTTTGCGTCCCAGATGCGCAGGGTGGCATCGCGGCTGCCAGTAGCCAGGCGCGCGCCGTCGGGCGAGAAGGCCACGCCGCGGCTGACGACAATGCCGGTGTGGCCGCGCAGCGTGCGCGGATCGGTGCCTGTGGCAGCATTCACCAGCACAATCGAGCCGTCTTCCGAGCCAACCGCCAGCGTCTTGCCGTCGGGCGAAAAGGCCAGGCCAGTTGTCCATAGCGGCACGCCGGTGTTCAGGTTGGGCGCAGGCTCGAACGCAAAACCGCTGCGCTTCTCGCCGGTGCTCACGTCCCACATCTGCACGGTACCATCCGAGGCGCTGCTGGCGATGTAGCGGCTGTCGGGCGAGAAGGCGACGGTGCTGATAAAGCCTTGGTGGCCCTGCAAGGTGCGCAGCAGCTGGCCGGTCGCAGCGTCCCACAGCTTGATGCTCGTGTCGAAGCTGCCCGAAGCCAGTGTTTTGCCGTCGGGCGAAAACGCCACGATGCGGATCCAGTCGCTATGCCCGCTGAGCACGCGCAGCTGCTGGCC
>LJCR01001871.1 GCA_001399705.1 Kouleothrix aurantiaca | reverse complement strand
CTCCACCACACCGCCACAACCACGATCGGCAGCAAGATCAGCGCGCTGATCACACGCTGGCCTAAAGGGCTTTTATTATTTGGTAAGGCCGCCGAAGCGGCGTTCGCGCTGTCCATACTCTTGAATCGCCTGGCGTAAAAGCTCAGGGCTAAAATCTGGCCAGTAGGTCGGCGTCACCCAGTATTCGCTATAGGCCGCCTGCCAGATCAAGAAGTTCGAAAGGCGCCACTCGCCGCTGGTGCGGATGATCAGGTCGGGATCGGGGATGCCGCGGGTTGATAAACGCTCGGAAATCATTTCCTCAGTCAGCGCATCGTGGGAAACGCCCTCGGCCAGCAGGGTGCGCACGGCTTCAACAATATCGGCGCGGCCGCCATAGTTGAAGGCAACGCATAAATTGATCCGCTGGTTGTCGCGTGTGAGATCGAGCGCTTGTTGCGTTTTTCGCTGGAGCGAAGGCGAAACACCTTTCATGGTGCCCAGGTGCCGGATGCGCACGCCCTCAGCGTGCAGCGAGCGCGTCTCGCGGTCGAGAAACTCGCTGAAAATACGCATCAGCCCTTCAACCTCAGCCGAGGGGCGCGACCAGTTTTCTGTTGAAAACGCGTAGATCGTCAGGTACTGAACGCCCAGATCGGTGCATTCGCGCAAGATTCGCCGAATATTTTCAACCCCCGCGCGATGCCCCACAATTCGCGGCATACCACGCTGTTTAGCCCAGCGCCCATTGCCATCCATAATAATGGCGATATGGCAGGGCGCCTGCGGCTGTTCTGGCTTATCCGGCGTCATGCTCAACCCCCAAGTGTACGATTGCTGGTTCAATATTGCGGCGGGCAATCGCAACGGTACAGCGCCGAACGCTAGACTTCCATGACCTCGGCTTCTTTGGCCGCGCCGATCTGCTCGACTTCGCGGATGTACTTGTCGGTCAGCTCCTGGAGCTTTTCCTGGCCCCGCCGCTGGTCATTTTCCGAAATCTGCTTGTCGTGCTCAAGCTTCTTCACCGCGTCGAGCGCATCGCGCCGCTGGTTGCGCACCGCCACTTTGCTTTCTTCCACCTGCGACTTGACCTGCTTGGTCAGCGCGCGGCGGCGATCTTCCGTCAGCGGCGGAATGGACAGGCGGATGACCACGCCATCGTTTGATGGGTTGATGCCAAGCTCGGAGTTCTGGATGGCCTTCTCGATTGCTTTGATCGTCGATTTGTCGTAGGGCTGGATGACGATCATGCGCGCGTCAGGCGTGGTGATGCCGGCCAGCTGGTTGAGCGGCATAGCCGAACCCCAGGCTTCAACCTGCAAGTGCTCGACCAGGGCCGGCGAGGCGCGGCCAGTACGAATCGTCGTCAGGTGTTGGCGCAGCGCCTCGACCGACTTCTTCATCTTCCCTTCGGTATCACGCAATACATCGTTGATCATGCCTGTGCTCCTTTAGGCAGCAGCAG
>LJCR01000187.1 GCA_001399705.1 Kouleothrix aurantiaca | reverse complement strand
GAGTCGCTTTTGAAGGGGAACTATTCACGCGACTGCTCGAGCTGATCGAAGTCGGGCACGCTCACCCGCGCCCGCTCGACGCGGATGAGACCCTGATCGCGCAGCTGCGCCAGCACGCGGTTGACCGTCTCGCGGGTGGTGCCCGAAAGGCTGGCCAGGTCGTCCTGCGTGAGGTGCAGGTCGATGCGAATGATGCCGCCGTCGGCCGTGCCGTAGCGCGACGCCAGGCCCAGCAGCTGGCGCACCACGCGCTGCGAGGCCGACATGTTGGCGAGCTGGTCGGCGATGGCGTTGCTCTGGCGCAGGCGTGTCGTCATCACTTCCAGCACCGAGGCAGCGATCGCCGGGCAGACGTCGATGGTGTGCAGAAAGGCGGCCCGCTGCAGCGTGAGCGTGGTGGTGCGGCACATCGCCTCGGCGCTGGCAGCGCGCGGCTGGCCGTCGAGCAGGGCCATTTCGCCAAAGAAATCGCCGTCGCGGAACAGCGTGACCGTGAGTTCCTGGCCGGCCTCGCTGGTGGTATAAATGCGCACCTGGCCCGCAACGATCATGTACAGGGTGCTGCCAATATTGCCCTCGTGGAAGATGGTCTCGCCGCGCTGAAACGTCTGCGACCCAACGCTGCGCGCCAGCAGCGCCAGCTGGTTGTCGTCGAGCCGTGCGAAGGCGTTGACGTGTTTAAGAAGTTCGAGCTTGTCCATTGGTGCCCCCGTGGGTAGTGGTGTTATGTTGACGCTATTATAGAATCGTGGCTGCATTTACACTATGATCTTTATCACGCATTAACAAATCGTTTTGATGGTGCGGCGCGCTGGTTTGGCAAGCACGCAGGCCTCTGGTATCATAGCGCGATGATTTGGACGATTTCAGACCTGCATCTTTCGACGGTGAAGCCCAAGCCGATGGATATTTTCGGCGATCGCTGGAAGCAGCACCCCGAGCGTATCGCGGCGACCTGGCGCGAGCGCGTGCGCCCCGACGATACCGTGCTGGTGGCCGGCGATATTTCGTGGGCGCTGAAGCTGCCCGAGGCGCTGCCCGACCTGCAGTGGATCGCAGAGCTGCCCGGCCACAAAGTGCTTTCGCGCGGCAACCACGACTACTGGTGGGAAAGCGCCGGCCGCGTGCGCCGCCAGCTGCCGCCCGGCATGTCGGTGGTGCAGGGCGACGCGGTGGATATCGGCGAGGCAGTGGTTTGCGGCACACGCGGCTGGATCACCCCCGACACGCCTGGCTTCAAGCCCAGCGAAGATGAAACCGTCTACAGGCGCGAATTGATCCGCCTCGACCTGGCCTTGCAGGCGGCGCAGAAACTGGCGTCCGGTAGTAAACCGATCATTGTGATGTTTCACTATCCACCCTTTCTTGATCGGAAACCGACTGAGTTCGCCCGAAGAATCGCCGCCGCCGGCACCGCCGTCTGTATCTACGGGCACCTGCACCGCCCGCACGACTGGATGATGGCCACGCAGGGCCTGATTGAAGGCGTGTACTACCAGCTCACTTCGTGCGATTACCTGGGCTTCGGGCCAGTTGCTGTGCGCGGCCTGCCCGCCGCGCCGCCCAGCCCCGCCGACGTGGGCGGCTAGCGCGCCGCGCGCATAAGCACCCGGGCACCTGCGACCGCTGGCAGCCACGCTGCCACGTAGACCATCCCCGCAATGAGTACAGCGCGCTTGAAGTCCTTTCTGGTATGACAACCGACGACCGACCACTGACGACGAATGGTGGTCGGTTGTCGGTGGTCCGTGGTCATTCAGCAATCAGCAACGGATTTCCGCAAGATTGTACCGGCTGCCACACCGCTCTTAATTCACAGAAAATATGTTCTATTTTTGGTGGACAAAATCGCGTTTTAGCGGTATAATATGCCAAGAATCGAGATGTACGTTAAGTACGAGTTATTGTCAGCCGGCGGCCTGCATGCCGCCGCTGATCGCGTTTTGGAGGCAGCATGGAAATCGGGATCGTTCGGCCGGTAAGCATCAACGACGAGATGCGAACCGCATACCTGGATTACGCGATGAGCGTAATCGTGTCGCGCGCGCTGCCCGACGCACGCGATGGCCTCAAGCCGGTGCACGTGCGCGTCCTCTATGGTATGTGGGACATGGGCATCCGGCACAGCACACCCTACAAGAAAAGCGCCCGTATCGTCGGCGATGTGCTGGGCAAGATGCACCCGCACGGCGACGTGTCGGTCTACGATGCGCTGGCCCGCCTGGCGCAGCCATGGAACATGCGCTACCCGCTGGTCGATGGCCAGGGTAACTTCGGTAGTGTTGACGGCGACCCGCCCGCGGCCATGCGCTACACCGAGGCGCGCCTCTCGGCGATCGCCGAAGAGCTGCTGTTCGATATCGACAAAGACACGATCGACTTCCGCGATAACTTCGACGGCACTTTTCGCGAGCCAACGGTGCTGCCCGCGCGCCTGCCCAACCTGATGCTCAACGGTGCATCCGGCATCGCCGTGGGTATGGCCACGAACATCCCGCCGCACAACCTTACCGAGGTGTGCGACGCGATTATGCACCTGATCGACAACCCCGAGGCCACTGTCGAAGACCTGATGAAAATCATCCCTGGCCCCGATTTCCCAACCGCCGGCATGATCCTCGGCACCGAGGGCATTGTCAACGCCTACAGCACCGGCAAGGGCCACATCACGCTGCGCGCCAAGGCGCATATCGAAGAAGCCGCACGCAGCGCCTACAATATCGTTGTCACCGAGCTGCCCTACCAGGTTAATAAAGCGCGCCTGCAAGAGCGCATTGCCGAAATGGCGAAAGAGCGCAAGATCGAAGGCGTGCGCGATGTGCGCGACGAGTCGGATCGCAGCGGCATGCGGCTGGTAATTGTGCTGAAGCAGGACGCGCAGCCCAAGAAGGTGCTGAACGCGCTGTACAAGCACACCCAGATGCAGACGACTTTTGGCGTTAATATGCTGGCGCTGGTCGAAGGGGGCTTGCAGCCGCGCGTGCTCACGCTCAAGCGCATGCTGCAGGAGCATATCGACCATCGGCGCGAAGTGATTCGCCGGCGCACGCAATTCGACTTGGCGAAGGCCCGCGCGCGCGCCCACGTCCTCGAAGGCTTGAAGATCGCAATCGACAACCTCGACGAAGTGATCCGCATGATCCGCGAGTCGCGCAACGCCGACAGCGCGCGCAACAACCTGATGCGCAACTTCAAGCTGAGCGAGATTCAGGCGCAGGCCATCCTCGACATGCAGCTGCGCCGCCTGGCCGCGCTGGAGCGCAAGCGCATCGAAGACGAGTACAAGGAAGTCATCAAGCTGATCGCCGAACTGGAAGATATTCTGGCCAACCCGCGCAAGGTGCTGCACCTGATCAAAGCCGATCTTCAGTACCTCAAAGAGAAATATGGCGACGAGCGCCGCACGCGCATCATCCCCGATGCCGATGGCGAAGTCAGCGACGAAGATCTGATCCCCGACGTGAAGGTGCTGGTCACGCTCACCGAGCGTGGCTACGTCAAGCGCATCAACGCCGACACCTACCGCACACAGCGGCGCGGCGGGCGTGGCATCAAAGGCATGATGACCCGCGAGCAAGATGTTGTGCGCCACATCCTGACCTGTATGACGATGGATGACCTGCTGTTCTTCACTGATCGCGGCAAGGTCTACCAGCTCAAGTCGCACGAAGTGCCCGACGCCGGGCGCACTGCCAAGGGTCTGCCGCTTGTCAACCTGATCTCGCTGGAGCCGGGTGAGCAGGTCACATCAATCTTGTCGGTGCCCGACTTCGACGAAGGCGAGTACCTGATTATGGCGACGCAGCGCGGCAAGATCAAGCGCACGCTTCTCAAGGAATATAGCGCGGTGCGCTCGAACGGCCTGATCGCAATTGGCCTGGAAGATGGCGACATGCTCGGCTGGGTGTCGATGACACAGGGCAACGAGGATGTGCTGATCACCACGGCGCGCGGCCAGACGATCCGCTTCCGCCAGGAAGAGGTGCGCCCAATGGGCCGGCCAGCCAGCGGCGTGATCGGTATCAACCTGGGGAATGGCGACCGCGTGGTGGGGATGGACTTGGTGCAGAGCAACGGGTCGCTGCTGGTCGTCACTGCCAACGGCTTCGGCAAGCGCAGCGCAGTGGAGGAGTACCCGGCCAAGGGCCGTGGCACCGGCGGCGTGATTACGCTCAAGCTTCGCGCAAGCGATGAAGTGGCGGCGGCGCGCGTGGTGTACGAAACCTCGCTGCTGACCTTTATCACCACCGGCGGCACCGTGATGCGCTGCCTGGCTGAAGAAATCTCGCAGCTTGGGCGCCTTACGCAGGGTGTGACAATTCTGAACCTTGTCAAGGGTGATCGGGTGGCCGCACTTTCGGTGGAAGAACCCAGCGACGACGACGAGCGCAGCCAGAACGTCTTGATTAACATGAATGGCGAGGGCAATCACGACGAAGTGAGCGGCAAGTAGCTTTTCTCTGCCCATGCACAATGGCCCAGGCGTGGTTCGCCTGGGCCATTGTGCTGTGTTCGGCGGGCCGCGCTAGCGCGGCTTCAGTTCCACTTCGCGTGGCCGGTCGAGCAGGCTGTTCACCGCCAGCTGCGGCGGGCGCGGGCGCGGCAGCAGCAGCGACGGGCCTTCCTGGCGAATCAGGTCAATAAAAACCTCGACAAAATTGCCGTCCCAGTGCGTGCCGCGCCCATTCATCAAAATCTGGAATGCCTGATCAGGCTCCATCGCCCGCCGGTAGGCGCGGTGCGAAGTCATCGCGTCGTATGCATCCGAAATCGCGACGATCCGCGCTTCTTCGCGAATATTCGTGCCCTGCAGGTGCTGCGGGTAGCCACGCCCATCCATCCGCTCGTGGTGGCACTCAATAATCGGGATCACGTCGCGCAGCGCCTTGATCTTGCGCAGAATGTCGGCCCCGATCGTCGGGTGTGTCTGCATGATTGCATACTCTTCGTCGCTGAGTGGGCCGGGCTTCAGCAGAATATAGTCGCGAATGCCAATTTTGCCGATGTCGTGCAGCAGCGCGCCGTAGTGAATGTACTCGACACGCTCCGCAGGCAGGCGCAGCACCTCGCCCAGGCGCACAGCATAGCGGCGCACCTGCTCGGAGTGGCCGGCGGTGTACGGGTCGCGCGCGTCGATTGCGGCCGCCAGCGCGGCAATGGTTTCCAGATGCTGGTCTTTGAGCTGGCGATACAGGCGCGCATTATCGAGCGAGGCCGCAATGTGTGAGGCGCACACATTCAGCAATGTGCGGTCTTCGGCATCGAAGCCGGGCTGATCCACGCCGCGCGACAGTTCGAGCATGCCGACCGGCCGCTGATTGGTGCGCAGCGTGATGCGCGCCAGGTGGCTCGGGCCAGGCAGGCCCTCGTCCTCGCCCACCAGTTCAACATGGCCGGCCAAAATCGCCCGCTCGTCGGCGGCGCGCACGCCCACGCGGCTGTTGGGCGCGCGGTCGATGCCTGCGCGGCGCTGAGCCAGTAGCTCTAGCTCGTTATCTTCGGGGTGCAGCAGCGAAAGCGAGAGCGAGCGCGGGGCGAAGCGCCGCCACAG
>LJCR01001869.1 GCA_001399705.1 Kouleothrix aurantiaca | reverse complement strand
GGGGTCCAGGGGCGAAAGCCCCGGCCGGGGTGCTGGGGTGGGAGCCCCAGCGGCCTTGCGGCCCGAGCAAACTGGTTTGAAGCCGGCATTGCCCTGCGGCCCGAGCAAACTGGTTTGAAGCCGGCATTGCCCTTGCGGCCCGAGCAAACAAGGCCGGGCGGACACACACAGACCCGCCCGGACAGCCAACGCTACAGATCAGGCGTCACGCGCAGGCGAATATGATCTTCGCGCTGGCGCAGTTCCTTGATGGTTTCGCTGGGGATGCCGAGCTGCAGGCGCGCGCGATCCGCGCCGCCCCACTGCTGGATCATCAGCAGAAAGACGTAGAGCCGCGGCAGCACCGCCTGGAGCCACTCGGCGTCGCGGGCGTAGGGGTAGCGCGTGCCTTCCTGCGCGTAGGCGGCCTGCTGCGCGTCGAGCAACTGCTGCACGGTGGTATGCGCCACGCCGCTGTCGGTAAGAAATGTTGTGATCTCGGCCACCAGCGAATTGAACTTTGCCTGATCGACCTGGGGCTTCTGGGTGAACAATGGGTCGTGCAGCTCGATCATGCTTTGTTCGAGCTTGCCAAGCAGCAGGCGCGTGCGCACCCACAGATGATGGTCGAAGTTGAACGTGCCGAAAATGGCGTCGGCGGCCTCGTAGCCCTTGCCGGCGATTTTGCTAATCGTAGACGGCGGCATGTCGAGGTTGATGCCGCCCTCGCGGTCGTTCAGGTAGATCGTCACAATGCGGTCGTAGTAGCTGGGCAGGCGCGACTGCACGATGTCGCGGTAAAACAGGCCGGTATTGACGATCGCGCCGATGAAGCCGGGCATGGTGCCGTCGAGCGCTTCCCACAGCGGGCCGGGGCGGTCGCGCGGGTAGGACGAGGGCAGCGACACGCTGGACGTGGGCACATGCGCGTCGGGCGCCGTCGAGTAGGCCCGCTGTGCCGGGTCGGCATCGCTCTGAGTCGATTCTTCCCACTGGAAATCCAGCCCAGCCAGCTGGCCAGATTGCTCATCAATCGTCTGCTGGCCGAGGTTGATGCCGAAGGTCGGGTACGGCGGCAGGAGCTGGTCGTAAAAATGAATTGGGAAATTGCTGCAAATACCGCCATCGCTGAACCAGTTGCGGCGTACGTTCTGAAAAGTGAGCGCGAAGGGCGCATGAAACTCGGGCGCGCGAAACGTTTCGCGGCTGATCGTCCACAGCGGCACGGCGCTCAGCAACACCGGGAAGCTCAGGCTCATGCGCACGCCCAGAATGACGGGCAGGTCGTCGCTTTCGGGCAGGAAGCGCAGCGTGTGCGTGCGCCCGCGCTCGTCGGTGATGGTGGCGGGCATGGCGAAGTCGGCCGGCGCGTGGGCGTTCTCGACCATATAGTCCACGACATATTTCGGAAACAGGTCGCGGCATTCTTCTTCGCTGAACAGAAACTGGCGGTCGGCAAAAGGCATGAC
>LJCR01001868.1 GCA_001399705.1 Kouleothrix aurantiaca | reverse complement strand
GTAACGAGGCCAACACAACTAATTGAGAAAATAGTAATATATAGATTAGTTCTTGTTTCTCCGGCTGTTCTGTTTTGTGACTCACCTCCCTGAATCCTATTAAATTCCGCCAACATAAATTGTACAGAACTTTCTTTGGCAGATCTTGTGCTATCATCATCCCCTGCAGAAACTGGACGGGTCTCAAGTAGCTCAGAAAGTAATCGGTCTGAAGCTACACTTGTAGCCTTTGCTGAGTCTTGAGACTTTGGTCTTGTATATATGCGCTGTCCCATAAGGTCTCTTCAAGTAGTCTGAATGGTCCTGATGAGCTACTACGTCTAGCTACTATTCTACACTACTCGACCTCCTTTCGTACAGCAGTTGAGCAACGGCGGTTGAGCGACGGCTTAGGGTCTGAATTGAGCGGCCCAACACGGAGTGAGCGGAACCATTCCGTCGAAACGGCTGACGGCGCGCTACAGCTGGAATGGTTCCATGCGTGTGATGCAACGGCGGAAATGTTCCGCCATATCCCATACTGGCGCTACTGACGGAACCCTTCTGCCAAACCCCCGCCAGCAGTGCGCATTGCGGGTGCCGAAACCCGACACTGTAATGCAGCGTTGACCTTCCAGGTGACTGCGGATGCCCTCCCGCCGCATACCGTTGGCTGATGGCGAAGCGACGATTCAGCGGTGGATGAGTGGGTGCGCGGGGATGTCGTACAGGGACGCAGCGGCGGCGATCTGCACCTATCACTGCTAAACGCGCACCGGGCGGAAATTGCTCCATGCGGCTCACCCGATCATGGCCGATTGGCAACAGAAAGGTGATTCTGTTGCGGGTTTTGCTATCTGTGCGTATTATACCGCCTGCTTGGAGCGCACCAAGTACGCCTGCTACCCACCGACGACGTGGCAGCGAACCCCTCCTAACTCGCAACAGAATTGATTTCGATGTGTTTCGATCCTTGCGTCAGGGCATGTACAATGGCCCGTTTGTTGCGAATCCTTACCAAACCTCCTAAAGCTGCCGCGACTTCTTGGCGCGTTGCAGCGTGGCGGTTTGCGGTGGTGCTGGGGTCGGCGGTGGTGCCGAGCGATCGGGCCGGCCAGAGCCGTCGGTCGACGTGGCGCGCTTGAGCACCGCGCTGAAGATCCGGGTGAGCAGGATATTGAAGGCGTCCACCTGGTCGTCGTGGGTCGCCGTTGGGAAGCCGAGCAGCTCGTGCTCGAACTCGGTGAGGTAGGCGCCCGGGCCGAAGCGCACGCGGCCGCCCTCGATGAGCGGCGAGTTGGCCTGGGCGTGGCTGAGCTTGCCGCCCCTGAACGCCGGCACTGGCACAACCGGCAGCCGCGTCTCGCGCCGCAGCATCTGCTGCATCGCAATACCGCTGGCCGCGTCCTCGACCAAAATCATGCGCGGCCCCCACTTGGCGGCCTGATCCTGCACCGCGCGCAGCAGATC
>LJCR01001867.1 GCA_001399705.1 Kouleothrix aurantiaca | reverse complement strand
ACCAGATGCAGCGCTACCTCGGCGAGGAGATGTACGAGGACTACCAGGAAGGCTTGATGTCGCGGCGCGAGATGTTGCGTCGAGTGCTGGGCATCTGTGGCGGCGCAGCGGCGGCAGCCGCCCTGCTGGCAGCCTGTGGCGACAGCACCAGCGCGACGGCTACCTCAGTTCCGGGCAACACCGCGCCATCAACTGCTGCACCAGCACCCACAGCGGCCAGTGCGCCAACCGCTGCGGCCGAGCCAGGCGCTGCGGCACCTACTACCGCAGCGGGGGCAACGACAGCCCCAGTGGCCACAGCCCAGGCATCCAGTGGAGGCGCGCCGCTTTCGGTGGCGGCCGACGACCCGGCAGTGACGGGCAGCGATGTAACGTTCCAGAGCGCCACCACGGTCAATGCCTACCTCGCCCGCCCAAGCGCGGAAGGCAGCTACCCCGGTGTCGTCGTCATCCACGAAAATCGCGGCCTGACCGACCATATTCGTGATGTTGCGCGCCGCCTCGCAAAGGCGGGCTACATCGCCGTTGCACCCGACCTGGCGTCGCGGGCAGGTGGCACTGCCCAGGTTGGTGGGCAGGTGCAGGCCTATTTCGCCAATGCCAAACCTGAGGAGCTGGTGGCCGACCTGAATGCCGCCGTAGACTTTCTGTCCAAGCAGCCGGGCATCGCGGCGGGGAAATATGGCGTGGTTGGCTTCTGCTTTGGCGGCGCGTACACCTTGCGCCTGGCGGCAGCAAACCCGAATATGGCGGCAGCTGTCTGCTACTACGGCGTCACGCCGGACCCAGCCAGCCAGATGAGCGCAACTAACGCTGCGATTCTTGGGCAGTATGGCGGCAACGACCAGCGCGTGAACAGTACAATTCCTGCGCTGGAAGAAGTGATGCAAAGCGGCGGCAAGACCTACAAGAAGAACATATACGATGGCGCAAACCACGCCTTCAACAACGACACGGGCCAGAACTATAATGAGGCGGCAGCAGTGGCTGCCTGGAAGGCCACCCTCGACTGGTTTGGGCAATATCTGAAAGCGTAAGCAGTGCGCTTGCCGCGCGTTCACCTTGCGGTTATGGCGCTCGTAGTGCTGTGCTGCGTCGCCGGGGTGCTGCTCGTGCCTGAGCGCGGGCAGCGCTTCGCCGTGCCAGGCGCATATAATGTGCTGGTAACCCGCCAGCAGCCCGGGGTGCGGGTGATATCGTTTGAGGTGCTGCCCGGCGCGCCTGACTGGGCCTACATTCTCGACCGCTCGCTGCGCGCACAGGGCTGGCTGCCACCCGACTATTCTGGCGCGAATGGGCAGTTCAATAGATACTCTTACGTTATGTCACTTAAAGTTGTGACTGTGTGGGAGGAAGCTGAGATCGACGGCGATGTGCAGAAAGCCCGTATTACGCTGCGGCGCTGGCTGCGCATTGCCTGGCTGACGAGCCCTATTTATTTCTAAATATT
>LJCR01001866.1 GCA_001399705.1 Kouleothrix aurantiaca | reverse complement strand
GTTTTTGTTCGCGCCGCGCCGCGAGCCCGAACGGCCAAACAGGCCAAAGCGGCGGCGCGCGCGATCCTGCTCGTTGCTGTAGTAGTAGTAGTAGCTCTGCTGCTTGCCGCGCGGCGTCGCCACGCCATTCAGCACCACGCCCAGCAGGCGGGCGCCGCCCTGCAGCAATTGGGTGCGCGCCTGGCGCAATGCGCCCACCCGCGTGCTGTTCGCCCGCGCCACCAGGATGGTGCCATCGCAGGCGCGCGCCAGCTGGGCGGCATCGGCTGCGCGCCCGCTGTTCTCGCCACCGTCGGAAAGCAGCACCAGTCGCTTCTGCGAGTCGGCTGGCAGCAGCGCCACGCCAAGCTGGATGGCTTCCTGAATATTCGTGCGGGTGGTGACGGGCACTGAGTTGATGCGCCCAAGTGCGGCCAGGCTCGCCGGTGCGCGTTCCACCAGCGCGCCCGCGCCAAACGCAACCACTGCGGCGCGGTCGCCGGGCGGCAGGCCGGCCAGCGCCCGGTCGACATACTGAATCGCGCGCTCGCGCTGCGCCGGGGCAATCGAGTCCGAGGCGTCGAGCAGGAACACCGTGGTGAGCGTGCGCACGGGCTGGACAAGCTGCGCGCCGGCCAGGGCCAGCACCAGCGCCACCAGAATGAGCGTGCGAAGCAGCAGGCCGCCCCAGAAACGCAGTGGCGCGGCGCGGCGCGGGGTGAGCAGCGCAAACGCCCACATCAGCGGCACCAGTGCGAGTGCCACCAGCGCCACGGGCGTGATAAACGACAGTTGCGGCAGGCCGTGTCACCGTGCGCCGAACGTTCGGCCTAGGGGTTGCTGCGGGTGTGTAATGGCCCGTTCCGGCCAGGGTTTGTGCGATGCCTGGCAGTATACCATGAGATTGTGCGTTTTGCCGCTGGCGGTATAATGCGCAGTATCCGCGCGCTATGATGGGGTACGATGAACCGCTACTGGCATTTTCCACTGGCGCTCTTTGGGCTGCTTGCGGCGCTGGTTCTGGTGGCCTATGGAAGCTCGCCGGTCCGCTTGTCGGAGGTGCGCGGATGGTACGCGCCGGAAGGTGCGCCGGTTGAATTTCGCTGGACGGGCAATCGCCTGGTGGTTCCGCTTACGCCCCGCTCGGTGCCAATCGATCTTCGCCTCACGCTTGGCAGCACGCGCTGGCCCGGGCGCGCCGCCCCACGCGTGGCGCTGCTGGCCGATACGCAGCCGCTGCTGGCCTTCGACGCGCCCGAGCGGCCCACCGACTACCAGGTGACGGTGCCGCCCGGCACAAGGGCGCTGGTGCTGCTCAGCAGCGTCGATCAGTCGCCGTTTGATGGGCGCTATCTGGGTGTGCAGGTTTTTGCGATCGATGCGCGGGCGCAGGGTTTTGGCGCGCGGGCCGTGCTTGAAATTGCGGCGGCGCTGTTTGCCGTGGCGGTGCTGGCGCTGGCCCGCCGCCTGCG
>LJCR01001865.1 GCA_001399705.1 Kouleothrix aurantiaca | reverse complement strand
GCCGAAGCGCGCGGCACCGCGCTGCCCTACGCCGACGCGCTGGGGCATGTGCTGCATGTTGCGCGCGCCACCGGGGCCAACCGATCCTCGATGTTGCAGGATGCCCTGCGCGGCAGCGCCACCGAGATCGAGACGATCAACGGCGCAATTGTGCGCGAAGGCGCCCGCCTGGGCATTCCCACGCCCGTAAATACCATGCTCACGCAGCTTGTGCGCGCCCACGATGCCGATCTTCATTGCTTGCCGAGCAAGGGAACGTTGCGCTTAACCAGCTGGATCGTCACGTTCCAGGGATCGCGCAGGAAGGCGAGCTGATCGCCGGCCGGCGTGGTGTTGATCGGCCCGGCAGCGGTTGCGCCGGCAGCAACCAGCGCGGCATGCGTCTGCTCCATGTCGTCGACGTTGAAGGCGAAATGTTGCTGAAGCGGGTGCACAGTGCTGTAATCGGGCACGGTGGTGGCCGGGTTGTTGTAGATTTCGATCACGCTCTGGCCGGTGCCATCGGCCAGGAAGTGGGCGAAGGGCGACACATGTTCCGAGCGAACAATTGTCATGCCAAGGTTTTCGACATACCAGGCAGCCATGGCGACGGGGTCGTGAACGTCGATTGCGACATGTTCGAGACGCATAAGCGTGAGTTCTCGCTTTCTTGCTTCATTCGGTGGCTGGGGCGATGAGCTGTGTGCGTTGGCGCATTATACTCGCCCTGAGCGCGCTGCAAAACGTGGTTCACGGGCCCATAGGGACGTTCCCCAATGCCAGGTTAGCTGTTCACGAGTCCATGGGAACGTTCCCCAATGCCATGCGATCTGCTCTACAGGTATATGGGAGCATTCCCCAGTGCCATGCGATCTGCTTGTCAGGCACTGGGGATCGCGAAAAAATGGTGGATGACCTGTTCGCGTGCGCATGGGAACGATCCCCAATTCCACAAAGACTCGAAGACTCCAAGATTTTATAGCATCCTGTCGGCCTTTGTGTCTTCGAGTCTTCGTGGCAATCGTTCCTGGCCGCCTTATCTGAGCAGGCATCGCTCGGTAGCGTGGCAGTTTCAGCTCCGTACCGCACAGAACGCTCCGTCACCCCATTTCCCCTCCCCAGATAAAGCCCTACCCATTTTGTGGTATCGGCCATACGCAGTATTGGGTATGGTTAAATTCCCGTTTTTATCAATGACATATCGCGCCTCCCCTGCCATACTGGCACCATCGACAGCTTGCACAATAGTGGACACGAGTGCGAGGAACGATGATGGTGCAGCCCATTCGTGTCTTGATTGCCGACGATAGCGTGCGAACTCGCGACGGCCTGCGCGTGTTCTTCGCTACCTGCCCGCAAGTAACCATTGTTGGCGAAGCCCCGGATGGGCAGGAAGCGCTGCGCCTCGTCGCGCTGTATCGCCCGGATGTCGTGCTGCTGGATCTGCACATGCCGCTGCTCGATGGCTTTCAGGT
>LJCR01001863.1 GCA_001399705.1 Kouleothrix aurantiaca | reverse complement strand
GTGCTCCAGCACACCCAGCGCCTCGTCGACGCGCTGGGTGTGCTGGAGCACCACCTGCATAATCTCGTCGTGGTCGCGCGGGTGCCACAGGCCGGCCCAGGTCGCGCCGCGGCCGGCGCCGCGCGTGCGCCACTCCTGCGCAAGCGCAGGGAGGCCGGCCAGCGGCCCGAGTGGGTGCGCTGGATATGTCTGAGGAGTTTCGCTCATGTTGCAATACTAGCACAAAATTGAAAGGCTTTCTTGAGACCAGGAAATAAAGTTTAGAAGTGAGCGGTTTGGACACTGCACTGGAACGCGGCCGAGTAGCGACAACCGTCCTGCCAAAGTTTAGAAGTCTGCGCCCCGGCGAATTGTATCGCACAAGCGTAGCGCGTCAGGATGCCCACTTCTAAACTTTAAGGTGGACTTCTAAACTTTATTTCCTAATACCATTTCTACGCCTGGCGCGTCCTCCCGACCCAGCCGGGATGCAGTTCGTAACTTGACAAGTGTATCATAAGATGATATTATTCTCGTATAGAGACAGTGCCGGATGGAGCCCGATCCGCCACCAGGCAAGCAAAAGGCAACCACGTTCTATGACATCCAGCCAACAGACATCTTCCCACGCCAGCATTGCCGCCGAGTTGCTGCGGCTCTACGCCGCCTGCGAGGCCAGCGGCAGCGACAGCCGCACATCAGTCGTGCCAAAGCGGGCCACAGGCGAGCTGAGCGACGAGGTGGGCGCCGTTCTGCGCGCGTTGGCCTGCTCCCTGCCAGCAGCGCTGAGCCGGCGCTGCACGCCTTCCTGCGTATCTTGCACGGCTACTGCGCGAGCGTCATGGACCCTGGCGGGCCAAGCGCCGCGGAGATCGACCTTGAAACCCTCATGTTGGCCCTCATAGGCTATGGCGTCGACCAGTAGGTCGACAGTGCCGCACGGCCTGATGCTCCCGATGAACGAGGAACCTGCACATGCCAGCCAGACATACGACACAAGACAAGCAGGTACAACGACAAACGCGCGGGTTTGGCTTCTACCCCGCCGAGCGCGAGCTGCACTTTCAGGTGACGACCGCCGGCCCGGGGCAGGGGGCCGTCATCACCGAGCATGACGCTGCGGACGCGCCTGGGAACGAGCGCATCGCGATCCCTGGCTTCGTGTGGCAGCGTATCGCGCAGCCCATCACCGCCACACTCAACGAGCGCCTGAGGCGCCACGGCGACCGCCCCGGCCGTTTCCTTGTCCGAGGCATCACCCCGCTGGAGTGGCACGCCGGGAAAGAGCTGATGGTGCTCGCCTGGGCGCTAGAGCACGTGACGAGCCCGGCGCAGATCGCCGACGTCGATCGTGCGCTGGCCAACTGGCAGGGTATGCCCCCCGAGGTCAGGTGGTTTTACTACACGGAGACCAACGCGGCCTCGGGCGGGCCGGAGTGGCGGGGGCGCGGCTGGCGCGCGGCGCTCTATCATAG
>LJCR01001864.1 GCA_001399705.1 Kouleothrix aurantiaca | reverse complement strand
CCGCTGGTTCAGTGGCAAGGCGCGCACCGTGGCCGAAACACAGGTGCAGGCTGCCATTCCGCTCGACTACACGGGCGGTCGCGCCTTCCTGACGCTGCTGCGCGTGGCCTATGCCGACGGCGGGGCCGAGACGTATGTGCTGCCGCTGGCCCATGCCGAGGCCGGCAGCCTGGCGCAAACTGCCCTGCCCGAGCACGCGCTGGTTGCGCACGTGGGCGGCGGCACGCTGTTCGACCCGATCTACGCGCCGGATTTCTGCGCCGCGCTGCTTGACCTGATCGCGCATCAGAAACACGTTGCGGCGGGCGACGGCATGCTGATCGCCAGCACCACCAGCGCCTTTCCCGAGCTGCGCGGCCCGCTCGACCAGCCGCTCGCGCCCAAGGTCAGCACCGCCGAGCAAAGCAACAGCTCGATCATCTTTGGCGACCGCCTGATCATGAAGCTGTTTCGCCGGCTTGAGCCGGGCCTGAACCCCGATCTGGAGATCGGCGCGTTTCTGACCGAAGCAGGAAATTTTGCGAATATCCCGCCCGTGGCCGGTGCGCTTGAGTACGACGCCGGCACGCGCATGACGCTGGCGCTGCTGCAAGGGTTTGTGCCCAATCGCGGCGACGCCTGGTACTACACGCTCGACACCATCGCGGCGACCTTCACGGGTTTGCTGGCCGAACCGAATGCCACGCCACCCGGCGGCGCCGCCGCGCTGCTCGACGACAGCGCGCGCGACCTGCCCGACGCGGCTGCGCGCCTGCTGGGGAATTATGCCGACTCGGCCGCGCTGCTGGGCCGCCGCACTGGCGAAATGCACCTCGCGCTGGCGAGCGGCAGCGCGCCAAACTTCGCGCCCGAGCCGTTCACGCCCGCGTTTCAGGCGGCCGTGCTGCGCTCGATGGAATCGCGCGCCCAGCAATCGTTCGACCTGCTGCGCAGCAGCGTGGCCAACCTGCCCGCCGCGCTTCAAGCCGACGCGCAGCGCGTGCTGGAGCATGAGGGCGACGTGGTTGCCCGCCTGCGCGCCGCGCTCGACCAGCCGATCGACGCGCAGCGCACGCGCATCCACGGCGATTACCACCTCGGCCAGGTGCTGTACACCGGCAGCGATTTCTTTATCATCGACTTCGAGGGCGAGCCGGCCCGCCCGCTCGACCAGCGGCGCGAGAAGGGCGCGGCGCTGCAAGATGTGGCGGGCATGCTGCGCTCGCTCCATTACGCACCCTATGCAGTCCTCTTCGGCCAGGCCCCCGGCGTCGCGTTTGACGAGGGGCAGCGCGCGGCGCTGGAGCCGTGGGCGCGCGCGTGGCATCGCTGGGCCGGCGCGGCCTTTCTGCGCAGCTACCTCGCCACCGTCGGCGACGCGCCGTTTCTGCCGCGCACGCGCGTCGCGCTGCACACCCTGCTCGAAGCCTACCTGCTCGACAAGGCCGTGTACGAGCTGCGCTACGAGCTGAATA
>LJCR01001862.1 GCA_001399705.1 Kouleothrix aurantiaca | reverse complement strand
CGCATGCCTAGCCGCGCGGACATCGAGCAGACAATCGCCGCCATCGAGCTGCGCCGCGCCACCCTGGGCGACGCGCTCACCGACGCGGCGCTCGCGCCGCTGCGCCAGCAGCTGGCCGCGCTCGACGAGCAGCGCAAGCAGGTGACGGTGCTGTTTGCCGATATGGCCGGCTTCACCGCCACCGCCGAGACGATGGACCCCGAAGACGTGCGCGACGTAATTCGCGCCTACTTCGGCCGATTGTCCGAAGCGATCACGCGCTATGGCGGCTGGATCGAAAAGTTCATCGGCGGCGCGGTGATGGCGGTATTTGGCATCCCCACCGCCAACGAGCGCGACCCCGAGCATGCCCTGCGCGCGGCCCTGGCCATGCACGCCTCGCTTGCCGAGCTGAACACCGAGCTGGAGCGCGAGCGCGGCATTCGCCTGGCAATGCGGATTGGCATCAACACCGGGCCGGCGCTGGTTGGCAACATCGGCAGCGCCGAGCTGCGCAACTTCACCGCCATCGGCGACACCGTGAACCTCGCCGCGCGCCTGGAAACCAGCGCCGAAAGCGGGCAGATTGTGATCGGCGCAAATACCCGCGCCCAGCTTGGCGCACATGCACGGGTTCGCCCGCTCGGTGGCCTGGCGCTGAAAGGCAAGGCCGCGCCGGTCGAGGCGTTTGTGCTTGAAGGGCTGGATACATAGCGCGCAGGGCAAAATATGCATGATGTTTGTTTCCGCCGCATATTCCTGCTGCTGCACGCTGATTTCGCACGACTCAGGCCAGCTTCTCCCTGCTGGCTGCTTCCACCTAACCCCCGTGGTACAATGGCGCGCGTTCGCCACACAGGGAAGGAACCGCCATGCCACTACCCGACGATTACCCCGAACGCGTCTATGCCGGCGTGCTCGGCAAGATCATTGGCGTCTACCTCGGCCGCCCGTTTGAGGGCTGGACATACGAGCGCATCAGCGCCGAGCTGGGCGAGATCTGGTACTACGTGCACGAGCGCCTCGGCCAGCCGCTGATCGTCACCGACGACGACATCACCGGCACCTTCACCTTTCTCCAGGCCCTGCCCGACTACGGCAACAGCCGCGCTCTCAGCGCCGCGCAGATCGGCCAGAGCTGGCTGAACTACATCCTCGAAAACCGCACGATCCTGTGGTGGGGCGGCCTGGGCAAATCCACCGAGCACACCGCCTTTTTGCGCCTTAGCGCCGGCATTCCCGCGCCGCGCAGCGGCTCGATTGCGCTTAACGGCAGCACGATTGCCGAGCAGATCGGGGCGCAGATCTTTATCGACGGCTGGGCGATGGTTGCGCCCGGCGACCCCGCGCTGGCCGCCGAGCTGGCCGGCCGCGCCGCCAGCGTGAGCCACGACGGCGCGGCGGCAGATGGCGCGCGACTGCTGGCGGCCATGGAAGCGCAGGCTTTTGTCGAGGACGATATCGACCGGCTGATCGAT
>LJCR01001860.1 GCA_001399705.1 Kouleothrix aurantiaca | reverse complement strand
CAGCAACCCCTGGTTCGCGCTCGATCGCGGCAACGCCGACGAGGATGGCGGCGCGGTCTGGTTTGGCGTGCTGGCCTGGAGCGGCAACTGGAAGATCGCCGCCGAAACGACCGATTTCCAGTCTACCCGCGTCAGCATCGGCCTGAACGATTGGGATTTTGCGTGGCGGCTCGCGCCCGGCGAAACCTTCACCGCGCCCAGCAGCCTGGCCGGCTTCACCGGCGGCGGATTTGGCGCGGCCAGCCACCACCTGCACGATTACATCCGCGATACGCTGCTGCCGCACGGCAAAGCCTTGCACAAAGTGCTGTACAACTCCTGGGAAGCCACGACCTTTTCGGTGGATGAGCCCTCGCAGGTTGCGCTGGCCGAGCTGGCTGCCGGCATGGGCATTGAGCTGTTTGTGATGGACGACGGCTGGTTCCACGGGCGCGCCACCGACAATGCCGGCCTGGGCGACTGGTGGCCCGACGCGCAGAAGTTCCCCAATGGCCTCGCGCCGCTGATTGCGCGGGTGAATGCGCTGGGCATGGATTTCGGCCTGTGGGTCGAGCCCGAGATGGTCAACCCGAACAGCGATTTGTACCGCGCCCATCCCGACTGGGTGATCCACTTCGCCGGCCGCCCGCGCACCACTGGCCGCGACCAGATGATCCTCAACTTCGCGCGCCGCGACGTGCAGGAATACATCATCGGCCAGCTCGACACGCTGCTTGCCGACCACAATATTGTCTTTATTAAATGGGACATGAACCGCAACGTCAGCGAGCCGGGCTGGCCCGACGCGCCCGGCGACCAGCGCGAGCTGTGGGTGCGCTATGTCCACGGCCTCTACCATGTCTGGGGAACGCTGCGCGAGCGGCACCCGCACGTGATCTGGCAGAGCTGCTCGGGCGGCGGTGGGCGTGCCGACCTGGGCATGCTGCGCCTGGCCGACCAGATCTGGACCAGCGACAACACCGAGCCGGTGTCGCGCCTGTCGATTCAGGAAGGCTTCTCGCAGATCTTCCCGGCCAACACCATGGAAGCGTGGGTGACCGACATGGGGCCGGCATACCTGCCGCTGGAATTTCGCATGCACGTCAGCATGTGCGGCTCGCTTGGCATCGGCGGGCACCTCGTGCACTGGGGCGAAGCCGGCCGCGCCGAGGCGGCGCGCTGGATTGCGCTCTACAAAGAGCTGCGCGAAGTCATCCAGCTGGGCGACCAGTTCCGGCTGCGCTCGCCACAGGCGAATGGCTTCTCGGCGGTGCAATATCTCGCGAAAGACGGGTCGGAAGGCGTGCTGTTCGCGTTTCGCACCTTCGTGCCGCTGCCACCCGCGATGTCGCACTTGCCGCCCCAGCTGCCGCAGCTCTACCTGCGCGGGCTTGACCCGCAGGCCCGCTACACCGTCGAGGGTTTTGCGGGCACGCGCTCGGGCGCGAGCTGGATGCACGCGGGCCTGCAGATCGAGC
>LJCR01001861.1 GCA_001399705.1 Kouleothrix aurantiaca | reverse complement strand
ACCCATCTTCGCCGACGACGACCGGATCGCGATCTGGGACCTTCACAACGAGCCGGACAATTATGGGATGTGGGGCGAAGGGCGGAGTGCCGACGTGCTGAGCTGGCTGGGCCGCATGGCCGACGCCGTGCATGCGCTCGACCAAAATCATCTCGTGACGGTGGGCATGGGTCTGCACCCAAACGTCTGGCTGCCCGGCCCCGATGGCCGGCGCGTGATCGACTACAGCGACGTGGTGAGCGTGCACAACTACGCCAGCGATACGGCGACGCAGCAGCTTGAGGCGGTGCGCACCCATACCGACAAGCCAATTCTGGTGGAGGAGTTTGGCTGGCCGACTGGCCCGGCCTGCCTGGCGAACTACAGCGAAGATATTCAGCTGAAGCTCTACCAGGCCGAGATGGATGCGGTCGCCGGGGGTCGCGCCGCTGGCGCAATCGCCTGGGTGCTGCGCGATTACGACGCCGCGCCAACCGGGCGCTGGGATGGGCGCGAAGAATATTTCGGCCTGTATCGCGCCGACGGCAGCCTGAAGCCGGCGGCCACGCCATTCCGCGCACTGGTGGTGCCGCCGCTGCCGGGCGCGGCCACCAGCGCGCTCCCGCTCACCAGCAGCCACCCGCGCTTCCCAAGCAACAAGCAGGGGCCATTGCGCATCGCCGGCACGCCATACACGGTCAAGCGCGCATTTCGGCGCGCGTGGGAGCTGTTTGGCGGCAGCAGCAGCTTTGGCCCGCCGCTCACCGATGCCTTCGAGCGCCAGCCCGATCGCCAGGTGGTGCAGTATTTCCGCGATGTGGTGCTGGAATACTACCCCGAACAGGGCGGCGACGCCAAAACAACCCCGGAAGCGCAGCAGGTGATGTGGGTCGTGCGCCCGCGCCCGCTTGGCGCCGAAGCGGTAGCGGGCCGCCTGCTGCGCCCTGCACCGCCACGCGGTGCCTTTCTTGCGTTTTACCAGCGCGTGAATGGCGCGTGGCGGCTTGGCCAGCCGCTTTCGGGCGAGCTGCGCGAGCGCGTGAATGGCGCAGATCTGAACGTGCAGTACTTTGAGCGCGGGCGGCTGGAACAACCCCCCGACGGTCGCGTGCGCTTTTCTGCCGTGGGCGCGCAAGCCTGGGCAGCCGAGTGCGGGCAGGCCGGCTAAGCCAACATTTCACCCTGCCACCAAGCCTCCCCACCCCTCCTTCAAATCTTGCCTGTCAGCGCATTCGCTCAATCAGGCCACGAGCGCGCCGGCGCTTGTTTTGCGGTGGGCAAAATACCCGGCATGCTGCCTTTTCCCTCAAACTCCGCCCCAGCTAATGATTAACTAATGCTGCGCTAGCGGTCGCACGCTAGAGTAGCGCCAGAACATTTGCCCATAGCACCACACAGTGAACCGACGATCATAGCTGGCGCGGTTTTTATGCACCAGATCGAGCTGCTCGATCGGCCCGCCCCTCCGTCCGTGCGCA
>LJCR01000186.1 GCA_001399705.1 Kouleothrix aurantiaca | reverse complement strand
TGCGAAGGCCCCGAGGTGTGCGCGCACGTGGGCGCGGCTGGCGCGGCGGCAACCGGCCTGCGCGCGGGCACACCGGTTGTTGGCGGCGCGGGCGACCAGCCTGCCACCGCGATTGGCAGCGGTATCTTGCAGCGCGGCCAGACGAGCGTGACGGTTGGGACATCTGGCGTGGTGTTTACCGCGAACGATCAGTACCAGCCCGAACCCGATGGCCGCCTGCACACCTTCTGCCACGCTGTGCCGGGCCAGTGGTTCCACATGGGCGTGATGCTGAGCGCGGCGGGTGGCATGCGCTGGCTGCACGACGCGGTTGCGGCCGGCAGCAGCTACAATGATCTGAGCGCACTGGCTGGCGCGGTGCCGCGCGGCGCGGATGGGCTCCTGTTTGTTCCCTACCTGACCGGCGAGCGTCACCCGCACCCCGACCCGCTGGCGCGTGGGGCGTTTGTTGGCCTGACCCTGCGCAGCAATATGGGCCAATTAGTGCGCGCCGTGATGGAAGGTGTGGCCTTTGGCCTGCGCGATAACCTGGAATTGTTGCGTGGCCTGGGTGTTGTGCCCGCCACAGCGGCGGTGAGTGGCGGCGCGTCGAAAAGCCCGGTCTGGCGGCAGATTCTGACCGACATTCTGGGCATTCCACTCTACACAATCAACAGCAGCGAAGGCGCGGCGCTTGGTGCGGCCATCCTCGCGGCGGTGGGCGCGGGCGCGTGGCCCGATGTTGCCAGCGCATGCAACGACCTGATCCGCCAGGAGGATGTCAGCACGCCCGCGCACGACGCCGTTGCGGATTATGAGCGACTCTATCCGGTGTATAGCGGGATGTATCCGGCGCTGCGCGACTCGTTTGCGGCGCTGGCCGCGTTTGAAGGGTAAGACACCTGCGCGTTTGGCGTTTGGGCGTGCGGATTTTATAGCAGTTTGCAGTCGGCAGGAGGCAGTTGCATTTTCCGCACTCTAACATGCTTCTTGCCAGTGTATGAGTGTTCAATTGTTCTGCAAAAGGCTATAGCATAGGTACACTTCCACCCTGCCGAAGTGCGACGTCGTGCAATTTGCCTGCGGCAGCATGGTAGAAACAATTTTTTCTGTGTGCACTTTTTTCGTGCAAGCACGAAAAAGTGCACACAAAGAAACAACGAGCACTGCTTCTGCTGATAGCTGAAACAAGCATACAACAAGGACGAATGACGAATGACGAACGCTCACACCTTCGTCGTTTGTCCTTCGTCCTTTGTCTTTTGATGCCCTTCTTTTGTCGTTTATCCGTTTGCTACAGGGAGGCACCCCAATGCGCTATATGATTCGGCGGATCTCGGTAACGTCGGCGCTGCGAAATGCGCTCTTGCTCGGCTGGCTGGTGGCCTTGCTGCCGGCGCTGTGTCTTGCAGGCGTGGCGGTGCAGGCCTTGCGCCGTGTCAGCGCCGCGCTCGGGCAGATCCAGGCGTTTAATATCGAAGTGCTCGGCCAGCGCATCGCCACGATTGATCTTTATCGCTGCTGGGGTTGAGCAGCGCCGCGCAAACCACTGCGCAGCTTTCCAGCCGGCTCGGCGTAACGTTTGTGATCTTTGCGCTGGTGCTGACGCTGGCGGGCGCGGTGGTGCTGGCGGGCGCGGCGCTGCTGGTGACGGTGGGCTACAACCTGATGGCCGGGCTGGTTGGCGGCATCGAGGTCGATCTGCGCGAGCGCCGCTAGGGTATTGCCGCTCTCTCTCAGGCGCTTCACCGATGCCGCAGACCCTCCGAAAGCCCCTCGTGCCTTCGCGATACATGTCCCAGGCGGCTTTCTGCGAAACGTATTGAATGTGGGATTGTACACGCAGGGCAAAAATCACCGTCGCGCTCGTTCTATTGTATAGAGAAGAATAGATGAGATGAGCGACAGCGTTCGGTTTTCTGCTCGGTGATCTCTGTGCGCTCTGTGGCCCAATCGGTTTGCCCGGGGTTTTGTGGCATATCGAACGGGAATGCGGGTGTGTATGATCTACCGTATTCTGTGCAATTCTGCGAGTGATTTGCGCGAGGAGCCTGATGGCACGTATACGGCCATGCCAGGCGGCCGACTCATGGGCGCATTCATGGCCGGTATCTTTGGGTTTAATCTGGCTGTACCCTCGTTCGAGAATCCGCGCGCCCGGTTTTATTTCACCGAGGCTGGCTGGAAGCAGGTTGGCAGAATTGTGGCGGCCAACGCCCGCCGCGAAGGGCGCGTGGTCAAAGTCATTCGGCAGAAAAACCCGCACAAGTCGCAGATTGTGTATCGCGATGATCTGCAGGTAGCGATTGTGCCGCGCAAAGACACCAGGAAGCGATAAGCAATAGCTACCGAGCGCACGGAGAGCACCGAGAAAAACCTAACCCTCGGTGCTCTCCGTGCGCCGGTGGCTCAAATTCCCCTACAGATCCCACTCGCGAAGCTCTTTGTGCTCCTCCATGTACATCCAGCCGCTCATGTCGGGCGGTTCCATCCCCAGCTGCGTGATGATTGCCGCAATCTGGGTGCGATGCTCGGTCGAGTGAGTGAGCGACTGCATCAGCAGGCTCGCCAGCGGGTACTCGATCGCCGATTTGTCGTCGCTTTCCTTCACCAGCGTGTCGCTGCGGGTGGCGAGCGCCAGCTGGAGCAGCTCGTCGCTGGCCCAGCGCGCCACATCCCGGAGCTGATCAAACAGTAGCGCTTGCCCGCGCACGAGCGGCTGCGCCGGCAGCCTGCCATTGGTGCGCTCGACATAGCCCTGTTCGGCGCGAAGAATATGAATCAGCGTTTCGTGGATGGTGCCGAAGCCGCCAACCGCATTGGTGCTGAGCTGGGCATCGCTGAGCTTTTCGCAAAAGTCGAGCAGCTTCTGGTTCGCCCAGGCATTATGCGCGAACAGTGTTGCCAGTACGCTCACATTGCCGGCGGTGTTTTCTGTCATCCGCGTCCTCCGTTCTCTGTTGCTTGCAAAGCCCACCTTTGGCCTCGCCCCGGCCGAGTATACGCGCATGTGTGCTGATTTGTAAAGCCGTGCGATCTGATAGTTTGCTGCAAATACGCAGATGCAGAAGGGCGAAAACGGAGCCACAGAGAGCACGGAGGCTGCGGGCAGGGAAAACCGAACCACGAAGGCGCGAAGGCACGAAGGTAAGAGACGAAACCACGAAGGCACCAAGATGCAAAAATATAAACTCCGTGTCCTCAGTGTCTCTAACACGAAAATAGAACCGAGAACTAAGAACCAAGAACCGTTCGCGTTCTATTTTCATCCATCAGGGTGCGGCGCAGCCGCATGGATATCTGTGGTGCCTTCAGAATCAGGAAAGCCAAACCACGAAGGTACGATGAGAAAGACGAAACCACGAAGACACGAAGGCACCAAGGGGATAAAAATACTGGACGCTGAGGACGCGGAAGGCGCGGAGAGAGGAAACCAAACCACGAAGGCACGAAGGCACGAAGATTTAAAATGGTCTTCGTGCCTTCGTGGTGAACGTAACCCGGCTTTTATACCGCCGCTGGCTCTTCCTCGCGGCGGAACTGGCTCATGTACAGGTCGTAGTAGGCCCCGCGATGCGCCAGCAGCTCGTTGTGGGTGCCGCGCTCGATGATCTGCCCGTCCTTGAGCATCAGCACCTGGTCGGCGTTGCGGATGGTGCTCAGGCGGTGCGCGATCACAAAGCTGGTGCGCCCTTCCATGAGTTGGTCGAACGCCTGCTGGATCAAGCGCTCGGTGCGCGTATCGACGCTGGAGGTCGCTTCGTCGAGGATCAGGATGTGCGGGTTCGCCAGCGCTGCGCGCGCGATCGCGATCAGCTGGCGCTGGCCCTGGCTGAGGCCGCCGCCGCGCTCGCCCAGCACTGTCGCATAGCCATCGGGCAAGCGTTCGATAAACGCATCGGCCGAGGCGAGCTTGGCAGCCGCGATCACTTCCTCGTCGTTCGCGTCGAGCCGGCCGTAGCGAATGTTGTTCATCACCGTGTCGGAGAACAAGAACGAATCCTGCAGCACAATGCCGATCTGCGAGCGCAGGCTGTCGCGTCTCACATCGCGCACGTCCAGACCATCAATCGTCACCGCGCCGCCCGACACGTCGTAGAAGCGCGGGATGAGGTTGATGATCGTGGTTTTGCCCGCGCCAGTCGGCCCGACAATGGCGATCATCTGGCCCGGCTCGGCAGTGAACGACACGCCTTTCAGCACCTGCGGCTTGGCGCTGCTTGTGGTGCCTGAAGTCGCTTGCGTTGCGCCGGTTCCTGCGCCCTGCCCGTAGCTAAAGGCCACATTGTCGAACACCACGCGCCCCTTGATCGGCGGCATCGTCTGCGCGCCGGGCTTGTCGGTCACGTCGGGCTCGATCTCAAGCAGACCGAAAATGCGCTCGCCGCCAGCAATCGCGCTTTGCACGTTCGTCCACATCACTGCAAGCTGCTGGATGGGCTGGTTGAAGCGCTGAACGTACTGCAGGAAGGCGAACACCACGCCCAGCGAAATCGCAGCGCCGCCAAACAGTGGCTGGCCGCGCAAGAGCGAAAGCCCGCCCACCACTACCACAATCGCCAGTGCGACATAGCCAAGCGCCTCGAGCACCGGGTTCAGCGCGGTGGTGAAGCTGGCAGCGCGCACATTTGCGTCGCGGTTGGCGGCATTCGCGCGCCGAAACTGCTCGATGCTCTCGTCTTCGCGGTTGAAGGCCTGCACCTCGCGCACGCCGGCAATGCTTTCCTGCAAGCCCGCGTTGACATTGCCCATCTCGCGGCGGCTTTGCCGAAAGGCTCGGCGCGCCTGCCCAGAGAAATAGACCGTCGCCAGCGCCATCACTGGCACCACGCTCAGGCTCAGCAGCGCGTAGACGACATTCGCCTGCAGCATCTTGATCACGATCCAGACGATCAGGAGCGCGCCGCTGAGCACATTGATCAGCGCAAAGCCGAGCGCCTGCTGGATGGTGTCGGTGTCGCTGGTGATGCGGCTCATGATGTTGCCGGCTTCGTTTTCCGCATAGTAGCCAAGCGACAGGCGATGGATCTGATCGAACAGGTCTTCGCGGATTTTGCGCAGCGCGTGCTGGCCGGCCCAGTTCATCGAGTAGAACGACGCGCCGCCAAACAGCGCGCCGGCAATGAACAGCGCCACCAGCAGACCCACCAGCCCGGCCAGGCCGGCGATGCGATCATTCGCAGTCGCCGTGAGGCTGGCAGTGGTGTACCAGCAGTTGGCCGGGTTTGGGTACAGGTAGCAATCGACGGCCTGGCCTATCAAATCCGGCGCGGTCACTTGTGTCCACACCGACGCGATCACCATGCTGAACGAGATCAGCACGCCAAGCCAGTAGGGGCGGAAGTAGTGCCCAAACTGCGCCAGTGTCGCGCCAAGGTTCTGGGGCTTGGACGTTTCGGTATTGAGCAGGCGGGCTGGGCCGCCAGGACCACCCATCATATGCGTTGCTCCGCTTCTTTGTGTGTGTCGCCAACCAGCTGCGAGTGGTAAATCTCGGCGTAGATCGGGCTGTTTTCCATCAGCACATCATGCGTGCCGCGCGCCACTACCTCGCCCTTGTCGAGCACCAGAATCAGGTCGGCATTCACCAC
>LJCR01001859.1 GCA_001399705.1 Kouleothrix aurantiaca | reverse complement strand
GCCGGATTCTCGGGCAGTGGCGCCGGGCCAAACGCCGGCAGCAGGTGCTCCCAGATCAGAGTAAGCGGCTCCTGCATATCGCCCAGGCCCGACGTGATCGCAATCACGACATCGTGCTCGGGAATGACCACGCAATACTGCCCGAACGCGCCATCGCCGCGATAGGCGTTGTGGTAGCAGCGCCAGAACTGGTAGCCATAGCCCTGCCCCCAGTCGCTCGCGCCCGCGTTGCCTTCTTCGCCCGAGTAGGTTTGCTTGCGCGTCGCTTCTTCCACCCACCCCGCGTCGATCAGTTGCCGGCCGCGCCATTCGCCCCGCTGCAGGTACAGCTGCCCAAAGCAGGCAATATCCTCGGCGCGCGCGCTCAAGCCCCAGCCGCCCGTGTTGACGCCGCGCGGGTCTTCCATCCAGCGCATGCCTTCTATGCCCAGCGGCGCAAACAAGCGCGGCCGGAGGTAGTCGATCAGCCTCTGGCCCGTCACGCGCTGCACAATCGCCGAAAGCATATACGTCGCGCCCGTGTTGTACAGGAAGAAACTGCCGGGCTCGCGCGCCACCGGGAAGGACAGGAATTTGCGCGCCCAGTCGCCGTCGGGCGCCTGCACCATCTCCCAGGTTGTGTCGAAACCGTGGCCGGTGGTCATGCTCAGCAGGTGGTGCACGCGCATCGCCGCCAGGTTCGCGCTCACCTCGGCGGGCAGCAGCTCGGGGAAAAAGCGCGTCACCGGGTCGTCCACAGAAAGCAAGCCCTCGGCCACGGCCATACCCACTGCGCTGGAGGTAAAACTTTTCGAAAGCGAAAACAGCACGTGCGGCGCATCTGCACGGTAGGGCTGCCAGCTTCCTTCGGCGATCACGTGGCCGTGGCGCAGCAGCAGAAAGCTGTGGTGCGAATGGATCTGCGCGTCGGCGGCGCGCACCCAGCGCGCAATCGCGGCCGTGTCAACGCCCTGCGACTCGGGCGTCGCGCGCGGCAGGCGGGATGAAAAGCTCATGGCTGGTGCTTCTTTCTACCAGTGTGGAAATGGTGGGAGGAGGAAGGGACGAAGGACCAAGGACCGCGAGACGAAGGACGAAAGACGAAAGGGGTGCGAGACAATCAATAGCAAAGGCACATGTTCACTCACAACTGCTCTGTCTGCGTAATCTGCGTAATCTGTGGACATTCCTGCCGCCCAAAGGGTTAGAATGCGGCAATCGCGATTTGCAGCATCTTGATCGCCGCCAGCAGGCACAGCAGCGCAATCAGCGCCACTGGCCCCCACACGCTCAGCAGCGTCAGCGCGCGCTCGGCCGCGCCGGGCCGGTCGGGGCGGAAGCCGGGCACCACCTGCCCCTGCGTCGCGTTCGCGCCGCCAAACAGCGCCAGCGCGCCAACCACCAGAAAGGCCAGCGCCGCGCCCAACACGATCAATGCACCAAGAATGATCATCGCTGTCTCTTTCTACGCCTCGTGAC
>LJCR01001858.1 GCA_001399705.1 Kouleothrix aurantiaca | reverse complement strand
CTTCTGGGTTGCCGAGCACCATAATATGCCGAGCGTCGCCAGCACCAACCCGGCCGTGCTGATCGCCCATCTCGCGGCGTCGACCTCCACCTTGCGCATCGGCTCGGGTGGCGTGATGCTGCCGAACTTCCCGCCGCTGGTGGTGGCTGAGCAGTTTGCCATGCTCGAAGCGCTGCACCCCGGCCGCATCGACCTGGGCATTGGCCGCGCGCCCGGCACCGACCCGGCCACGGCTGCCGCGCTGCGCCGCTCGCCCGGCGCGCTCACCGCCGAAGATTTCCCGCGCCACCTGCTCGACCTGATGGGCCTGCTGGGCGACCGGCGCGCGTCTGAGGGCTTGTGGACGCGCTTTTCGGCGACGCCCGTTCCGGCTGGCACGCCAGAAATTGTGCTGCTTGGCTCAAGTGGCTACAGCGCCGAGCTGGCTGGGCACCTGGGTCTGCCGTTCGCTTTCGCACACCACTTCGACATGGGCGGCACGCTGCAGGCGCTGGCGATCTACCGCGACAGCTTCACGCCCTCGGTGGTGCTGAACGAGCCGTATGCCATCGTCACCGCCAGCGTGCTCGCCGCCGAAACCGACGAGCAGGCGGCCTGGTTTGCCGCGCCGGGCCAGCTGATGCGCCTCGCCATCCGCACCGGGCGCTTCATTCCGCTGATGTCGCCCGAGCAAGCCGCCCGCCACCCCGACCTGCCGACGGCGCGCAGCATGCCCACCAACCAGATCATCGGCACGCCCGACGCGGCAGTGGCGCGGCTGGAGTCGCTGGCCCAGCAGACTGGCGCGAACGAGCTGATGATCGCGGGCTTCACGCACGGCCTGGACGAGCGCGCGCACAGCCTGGAGCTGCTGGCCGAGCGCTGGTTTGCCGAAGTTGCTGCGGTGTGAGTGCCGCTGGCTGACGACCGACGACCGACCACAGACGACCAGAAGTTTCACCGCAAAGAACGCGAAGGGCGCAAAGAGCAGTTGAGTCACAGAGCGCACAGAGGCCACTGAGATTAGTTTTCTTGCTCAGTGCTTTTGTGTGCTCTGTAGCTCAATCGTTTTGCCCTGCGGCTCTAGTGCGAACAGTTGATGATTTTCATCGGTTGCTCGCCGGCTCAACCTGCAACGTTCTCACCTTCAAACCTGCAACTCAAACTACGCACCTTCCAGCAGGTCGGGGTGGTGGCGCGCGGCCACGTCGGGGTGCGAGCGCAGCCGGCTTTTCAGGTGGTTCTTGCCAACCTCGCGGAAGAGCGGGTTCATGGGGTCGCGGGTGAGGCCGCGCGCGTGCGCCGCCAGCTCGGGCGTTAATTCCAGCAGCGGCACGGTGGCATCGAGCCGCGCGCCAAAGAAAAACGCCACCGACATGCGATCCGTGCCGGCGGGCGGCGTAACCACGCGATGGACGTTGGCGCGCAGGAAGCCGTTCGACGCCAGCTCAAGCACCTCGCCGAAATTCACCACACACG
>LJCR01001857.1 GCA_001399705.1 Kouleothrix aurantiaca | reverse complement strand
GTGGCTGGCTGTTTCTCGATTTGAGCAAGAACCGCAGCCGGCGCTGGTGCGATATCAACGACTGCGGCAACCGCGCCAAGCAGCACCGCCATAACGCCCGCCGCCGCGCCGGGATGTGACCAGCAGATAGCAAAATGGTTGCGCCACAGAGTGCACAGAGACCACTGAGGATGATAATCAAATGCTCGGTGTTCTCCCTGTTCTCTGTGGCTCAATACTTCTGCACGTTGCTATAGTGCATATAAAAAAGTGATGCGAACATCAGGCAAGAAGGCCTGCGTTGCGGTTGCTAACCCCTATTCCCCATCCCCTAATCCCTGCGCTCACCGCGCACTAGCGCGTATGCAGCTCGGCGGGCAGGTGCCCGATGTCGTTGAACGACTCCATGATGCGCAGTCCATCGCCAAAGACGTGGATGATCGTCAGGCCGCAGTTGTGCGTGTTGAGGTTCAGCCAGCTCTCGATGGGCAGGCCCAGCGCGCGGCAGACGAACGAGCGAATGAGGTTGCCGTGGCACACCAGCAGCTCGCGGCGGTTGGCGCGGCCCGGCCGCTTGAAGAAGCGTTCGTAGGCGGCCAGCGATTGGCTCGCGCCGTGCTCGATTTCTTCGGGCCTGGTTTTGGTGAAATAGTGGGCGAAGGCGGGCGGAATGCAGGGAACGCACTCGCACAGCACGCGCGCCCGCTGCACCTCGGCGCCCGGCAGCTCGGCGGCGATGATCGCGGTGGTTTCTTCGGCGCGGCGCAGCGTGCTGCAATACGTTGCATCAAACTGCATCCCGCGCAGGCGCTGGGCTATCTGGCGCGCCTGTTCGCGCCCGATTTCGGTCAGGCCGCCTTCGCGCGCGGTGCTATCCTCGGTGTCGTACTGGCCGTGCCGAACCAGAAACAGCGATCTGCGCAGCATTGTGCCCCCCTTGCAGCAAAGTACCGCGCAATTATACTGGAGGAAAGCGCAGCATCATCCGCTGGTGAAGACCAGCTTCGCCACAGAGCGCACCGAAGGCACTGAGTTAGGTTTTCTTGCTCGGCGCTCATCTTAAAGCCTTAAAATTCATCCACAGATGACACAGATGACGCAGATTACAGACCTCATATCTGCGTCATCTGCGGATGATTCCCCAATGTCTACCCAAGCGGCGCGCGACCGCTCACATACGCCAGGAAGTGCGCGCCAGTCGGGCCGCTGCGGATGTCGGCATAGCCAGCTTCTGCATACAGCGTGGCATACTCGGCAATGCTGATATGGCTCATTGGCGCGGCGGATGAGTGCGCCAGCAGGCGGCCAAGCAGCCCGCCGGGCGCAATGTCGGCGTCGATGGTGAGGAACACGCCACCGGGCTTGAGCACGCGGCGGATCACGCGCAGGCCAGCGCGCTTCTGCTCGCTGCTCAGGTGGTGAAACATCAGCCGGCCCATTGCCACGTCGAACATGGCGTTGGGGAAGGGCAGCGCCTCGATGC
>LJCR01001856.1 GCA_001399705.1 Kouleothrix aurantiaca | reverse complement strand
ATCCCGGCGCGATCCAGCGCGGCAATATCGGTGATCTTGATGCCGTTGATACGTTCCATCACCAGCACGCGGCGCGTCGAAAGCTCCTGGTAGGGCTCGGGAATGTACACACCCGGCATCTGCGCCATGTTCGCGCGCACCACCAGCGAGTTTTGCGCTTCCTGAAGGTAGTCAAGCTCCTCGATCAGCACGCGCTTGAACTCTTCAAACAGCGCCAGCAGATCGGCGCGGCGCTTGATCGCGGGGTAGTGGCGGATGATGCGCACAGCCCATTCCACCGCGCGCAGGTCGATCTGCACGATCTCGTCGATGCGCGGGCGCTGCACTTTCACGGCAACCTCGCGCCCGTCGCGCAGGCGGCCAAAAAATACCTGCCCGAGCGAGGCCGCCGCCACCGGCGTGGGCGAGAACTCGGCAAACAGCTCGTCGGGCGCTGCCCCCAGGTCTTCCATAAGAATGGCAAGAATGTAGGGCAGCGGCGCGGGCGGCACCTCGTCCTGCAAACCCGCCAGCTCGTCGGTGATCTGCACGGGCAGAATGTCGGCGCGCGAGCTGAGGAACTGGCCGAGCTTGATCAGCACGCCGCCCATCTGCACCGCCAGCCCGCGAAAGCCGCGCGCAATGCCCACCCAGCGGCGCATGCCGGTGCGGCGCGGGTACCAGCGCGTCAGGCGCGAGCGGCTGAGCAGAATATCGATCAGGAAGACGTGAATAATCACCCCGAGGAAATACCACGAGATGCGCAGGAAACGGCGGCGCGGGCGGATGTTGAGCGGCGGCAAGCTGGTGGGAGGCCGGGCCGGCGCTGTTTGTGGGGCATTCGTGATAGTTTGCACATGGATATTATACACGACCACACGCATTGACGCCGCCAGCATCGCGTGCTAGCATTTCTCTTATATGGTCTGCGCTGCCACGCGCAGGCCACACGCCTGCAAAAGGTCTGTATGCGCACCAGCATCTGGCTCGTTCGCCACGGGCAAACCGAGCTGAACCGGGCCCGCCGCTACCAGAGCCGCACGAACAGCCCGCTCACGCCCTTTGGCGAGCGCCAGGCCGCCGCGCTGGCCGGGCGTCTGCGGCGCATCCCCTTCCGCGCCTGTGTGCTCAGCCCCGAGCTGCGCGCGCAAACCACGGCCGAAACAATCATGGGCGAGCGGGCGGCAGCATTCTTTGAAGATGCGCGCTGGGCCGAAACCGCGCAGGGCGCCTGGGAAGGAATGACCTACGCCGAGGTGCGCGCGCAGTTCCCCTACGAGGTGGCCGCCCGCTTTGCCGACCCGCTCCACGGCCGCGCGGCCGCCGGCGAAAGCCTGGCCGAAGTGGCAACGCGTGTTTCGGAAGCATGGCGCACCTTATTGGGGCAGTTCCCCGGCGGCCGCGTGCTGGTCGTCACCAACGCCACGCCGATCCAGCTGGTGCTGTGCATGCTGAGCGGCATGCCGCCCACGCTGCACTGGCG
>LJCR01001855.1 GCA_001399705.1 Kouleothrix aurantiaca | reverse complement strand
GGGTCCGAACACTCAAACCAGCCAGTACGCTCCATGTCGGAGTGGCACACCACCGCGCGCAGGTCCTCTGGGTGCAGTTCGCCTGGCCACCCATCCACTTCGGCGTAGCGAAATCCATGAAAGGTGAAGCGCGGCTCCCAGGTTTCTAGCCCATCGCCGTGTAGCGTGTAGCGGTCGGTGGCGGCTGCCCGTCGCAGCGGCCTTATTCCCAGCTCGCCGTGCTCCAGCACTTCGGCGTGGCGCAGCGTGATCGTCTGTCCTGCTGCTCCACGCACGCGAATTCGTAGCCGACCAACCAGGTTCTGGCCGAAATCGACGAGCGTTCGCCCCGCAGGCGACATTGTGATCGCAACCGGCGCGACCTCCTCGATGCGGCGCACTGGCGGGCCGGATGGTGCGACAAGCGTGGCGAGGTCACGTTCGATTATTCGCACACTTGCCCAGTCGCCGTTGTCGTAGCCAGGCTGCGACCAGCCAGTACGCTCTAGGCGCGCGTCATACGTTTCGCCATCGTAGATGTCGCTTGCCAGGATCGGACCAGTGGTGGCGTGCCAGGTCTCGTCGGTAATAATGCGGTCGGTTGTCCCGTCGGCATAATCGATCTCGAGCTGCGCCAGCAGCGCCAGCCGATCGCCGTAGATGTTGCGCCGGCCGCCGTTGAAGCCAATCCGGCCGCGGAACCAGCCATCGCCGAGGTTAGCGCCCAAGGCGTTCGGCCCTTGGTGGAGCAGGCTGGTAACGTCGAAGATCTGGTAGCGCAGGCGATGATTGTAGCTTGTCCAGCCCGGCGATAGCACATTGTCGCCCACGCTCACGCCGTTGATCTCGGCTTCATACACGCCCAGCGCGGTGACATAGAGGCGCGCCTGCTGCACGCCCGAACGCACATCGAACGCGCGCCGGAGGAGCGGCGCGGCCTGCGGCTTGGTCGGGTCTTCGTGGCCGGTGACGACCGCGAACGACACGGCCACGCCGCGCTGCGTGACGGGAATGCCGGCGTAGGCCGGCGCGGCGATGGCGGACGACACGCCCGGCACGATCTCGAAGGGAATGCCCGCCGCTCCCAGTTCCAGCGCTTCCTCGCCGCCCCGCCCGAACACAAACGGGTCGCCGCCCTTCAGGCGCACGACGTTGCGGCCAGCGCGGCCAAGCTCGATCAGCAGCGCATTGATTGCGTCCTGCGCATAGGCGCGGCAGCCAGCGCGCTTGCCGACGAAGATGCGCTCGGCGGCGGGGTGGCACTCGGCCAGAATCGCCGGGCTGACCAGCGCGTCGTACACGACGACCTCGGCAGATTGCAGGCGGCGCAGCGCCTTGACGGTGAGCAGTTCGGGGTCGCCCGGCCCGGCGCCGACCAGCGAAACGAAACCGTGGCTCATGCGTGTGCCTTTCGTAAGTGCTGAGTGTTGAATGTTGAGTTTTGAGATATCAGGTTTGCAGGTTGCAGGTTGTATCTCAAAATC
>LJCR01001854.1 GCA_001399705.1 Kouleothrix aurantiaca | reverse complement strand
GGCGAGGCGCGCGGTTCCGGCTTCGAAGCTGAACGGCACCGTGCCTTCAAGCTCGACGGTCAGGGGCACCGTGCGGGTGATCTCCTGCTCGAGCCGCACGGGCAGAAAGCTTGGGCTCGGGGAAAAAGTCAGCCGCTTGAGGTCGGAGCGTGTGGTTGCGACATCGACGGGCACCTGGTGTTCGCCCGGCCCGAGCGCGCTCAGATCGACCAGGGCGCGGATCGAGCTGAGCTGAAGTTTTGTCAGCGTCTCGGTGTCGCCTTCAACCATTACATTGACGGTGGGCAGGCTGGCGCGCGGCAAGCCATCCTGGTCTACCAGCACAAGCTCGGGCGCGCGGCCGACAATATCCACCGGCACGCTGTCGTAGGATGTATCGCGGTCGGGGTTTTGCGTGTAAGAGACGAACACCCACAGCGCAAACGCCAGGCCCAGCGCCAGCGCCAGCCGCAGGCCAGTGGTGCGTAGCCAGCTCACTTCTCGTTCTCCTCAAGCGAAACTTTCAGCAGCCCCGCCAGCATACTGCGCAGCCGGGCCTCGTTGAGGTAGCTGACCATGCGCCCGTCGTTCATGAGTGAGATCGCGCCGGTTTCTTCCGAAACAACCACCGCAATGGCATCCGACTGCTCGGAAATACCCTTGGCGGCGCGGTGGCGCGTGCCATAGCGGCGCGGCCCGCCCACATCTTCGCTGAGCGGCAGCACGACATTGGCCGCCAGAATGCGGTTGCCGCGCAAGATCACCGCCATATCGTGCAGCGGTGAGTTTGGGTAGAAAATATTCAGCAGCAGCGGGATGGCCAGCCGCGCGTCGATGATCACGCCGCGGTCGGCATAATCTTGCAGGCCAACCTCGCGTTCCAGCACCATCAGCGCGCCCACGCCCTGCTGCGAAAGCTGCTGCGCCGCGCGCGAGACGCCATTGATCGTTTCCAGCAGCTCCGAGCGGTTGGCGCGCCCAAAGCCGCGCCCGAACAGGTCGTTGGTGCGGCCCAAACTTTCGAGCGCGCGGCGCAGCTCGGGCTGGAACAGCACCGGGATGGCGACGAACAGGGCCGGCTGGATGGCGTTGGTGAGCAGCCAGCGCAGCGTATCGAGGGGCAGCACCGAGCTGAGCAGGATCGAGAGCGCCAGCAGAACGCCGATGCCGCGCAGCAGCTGCACCACGCGCGTGCCGCGAATCACGCCGAGCAGCCAGTAGAAGATCAGCGCGACGATCAGAATATCGATCAGCGGCTTGGGATCGCTTAGCGGATTGAGACGCGCAAAAACGCGGTTCAGCCCTTCCAGCAGCGTTTGTATCTCAGACATAAGAGCGATTGCATCAGAATGCCACCGCCGCAGGCTGGCGCGCGGCGCGCCCCGAACCTGGGCGGTGGCATACAAGAATTTTGGCTACGCTTTGGCCCGTTGCTGTTCGTACATGCGCCGCGCCGCGGCCTGTAGCGCTTCGATGCGTTCGGC
>LJCR01001853.1 GCA_001399705.1 Kouleothrix aurantiaca | reverse complement strand
GTTCATGCCGGTTGGCACGCGCGGCACCGTCAAATCGCTCACGCCCGGGGAAGTGCGCGACGCGGGCGCGCAGATTATTCTCGGCAACACTTACCACCTCTACCTGCAGCCGGGCCACGAGCTGATTGCGCGTATGGGTGGGCTGCACCGCTTCATGGGCTGGGATGGCCCGATCCTGACCGACAGCGGCGGCTTTCAGGTGTTCAGCCTGGTCTACGGCGGGATTGCGGATGAAGTGAAGGGCCGGCGGCCCAGCCAGCAGGCCCAGCTCAAGCCGGGCATGGTCAAAGTGACCGAAAATGGCGTGATCTTCCGCTCGTACATCGACGGCTCGAAGCACCTGTTCACGCCCGAGCGCAGCATCGAGATCCAGAAGGGCATTGGCGCCGACATCATTCTGTGCTTCGACGAATTGCCGCCCTTTCGCGCCGGCTACGACTACACGGCGCGCTCGCTGGAGCGCACGCACCGCTGGGAAGCGCGCTGCCTGCAGTTCCACCAGAACACGCTGGGCGGGCAGAATCTGTCGTTCGCCGCGCCGAATCTCGACCAGTCGCTGTTTGGGATCGTGCACGGCGGCGTGTTCGAGAACCTGCGCCGCGCCAGCGCCGAGTATATTGGCACGCTCGGCTTCGACGGCCTGTGCATCGGCGGCTCGCTGGGCAAGGACAAGCAGCAGATCAACGAGGTGGTGGACATGACCGTGCCGCACATGCCCGACGCGCTGCCGCGCCACCTGCTGGGCATTGGCGATGTGGATGACCTGCTCGAAGGGGTGGCGCGCGGCATCGACATGTTCGACTGCGTGAGCCCGACGCGGCTGGGCCGCCACGGCGCGGCGCTGGTGCGCGATGCCGCGCGCAAGTGGCGGCTGAATGTGCAGAACGCCAGCCTGCGCAACGATGACGCGCCGCTCGATGCGCAGTGCCGCTGCTACACCTGCCAGCACTACTCGCGTGCCTATATCCACCACCTGTTCCGCGCGCAGGAGCTATTGGGCATCCGGCTAGTTAGTGTGCATAACGTCGCATTTCTGTGCGACCTGATGGCCGAAGTGCGCGACAGCATCCGCGAGGGGCGCTTTGCCGCGCTGCGCAGGGAGTGGCTGGGGGAGTAGGATTTACGATTGGCGAAATAGTTCACCACAGAGACACAGAGGTCGCAGAGATTTTATATGAAAATAATATCGTCCTGAGTAGCGGCGCCAGCCGCGTATCGAAGGGCGTGGCCGGTTCATGACGAACGAATAGTCTACCACGGAGACACAGAGGCACGGAGGTTTTGAGGTTGCAGGTTGCAGGTTGGAAGGTTGCAGGTTCCTGCCGCCTGCCGCCTGCCGCCTGCCGCCTGCCGCCTGCCGCCTGCCGCCTGCCGCCTGCCGCCTGCCGCCTGCGCTCACCCTGATTACGCCCGTCGGTCGTAGCTTTCCATAATTAGGTGGCACCCTTCTTGCAGCTATAATGG
>LJCR01001852.1 GCA_001399705.1 Kouleothrix aurantiaca | reverse complement strand
GCCTCGCGCCAGTTGAAGCAGCGGCACACCGCGCCCGCGTCGTCGGCGTAGATCACCTCGCCGGGGGCGGGCGGCTCGTCGCGATCCGCGCCAATCGTGCGAAACCCTTCGCCCCCGGCTGCGCGGGTGAGGCGCAGGTCGCCCGCAATCGCGGCCAGGTCTTCGCCGCCGCAGGGCAGCTGGTAGCGCAGCGACACGCTGTTATACAGATCGACCAGCGGGCTGATCGAGCGCAGGCGGCCCGACTGCGCTGAGCGCAGCAGGCTTTCGATCGACGAGCGAAATTTCGAGGGCTTGGCGCCGAACTGCGCGTAGGCTGTGCGCCAGGGCGCGACCGCCGGGTGGCTGGCCATGTCGGCCCCTTCCAGCGCCGCCGCGCTCGCGGCAATCGCCTCGGCCAGCAGCGCGGCGGGTTGCCCTTCCGCGCCAGTGTTGTCGACGCCCCGCGCGACCACCAGCCCGATCCGCGCGGCGGGAAACAGCTCCCAGAATGCATCGGTGACGAGGATCTGCATATTGCTCCTGTGCGCTAGGCCATTTTCATGGAAAAGCCGAGAGTTTGCCACAAAGGCACGAAGACTCGAAGTTTTGATTTTTTCGCCTTCGTGCCTTCGAGTCTTCGTGGCAAGAAATGGTAAACGTGCTTTGGATACGCTACTTGCCAATGAAATCCTGAAACTCCGGCGTGTCGCGGATCGAGTCGAGGTCGCTATCCTGCTTCGACCACTCGATCAGATCGGGGCGCAGCGCAAGCGACTCGGGCAGGAGTGCAAGCGCCTGCGCGGGCAGGCCGTTGGTGGCGTACAGGCAGGCCAGGTTAAACAGCGCCGTGGCACGGTCGTGCGGGAACACGGCCAGTGCCGCCTGATTCACAATTGCGTCGTCCATCAGCGCAATTGCGCCTGCGCTGTCGCCGCGCTCGATCGAGAAGCGCGCGGCGTGCTCAAGCGGGTGCCAGTAGCTGTTGCTCAGAACGTTCGACACCAGCGGCTCGTTGTGGTTCCACGCAAAACGATCGCGCTCGGTCAGCGTGGCAGTGTCGAACGTGCGCACGTGCTCGGATGCCGCCGCGTACGCAGCCGCCGCCTCGTCAAGCACCTGCTGCCAGGGAAGCGCATTCCGCTCGGCAAAAACGCGCTCGTTCACCGGCTGAAAATCGCCAAACAGCGTTGGCGTTTCGCCGCGCCCGACCATATTCAGGCGGTCGATCATCACCTGCTGCCAGAACGTGACATGCGCCAGCATATCCTTGGCCGACCAGCGCTCGGGCGTGCCCACCAGCTCACGCTCGGCGTCGCTCAGGCTGGCGATCCACGCATTCTGCGCGGCATAGGCGCGATCGACCAGCGCCAGCAGCGCGCTTTGCTCGTTGCTCAGGGTCATAGGGTTCCTCCTTCTATGCATCGCTGCATTATACTCGCATCCGTATGACGCTCCAGCTACCACCTTTGTATCATTGCCGCGCGC
>LJCR01001849.1 GCA_001399705.1 Kouleothrix aurantiaca | reverse complement strand
CCCCAACCCGCTCGCTGGCACGGCGCCCAACCGCCACGCCGACAATTGGCGCAGCGGTGCCCGTCACCGCCAGCAGCCCGGTTCCCAGCGCGACAAGTGTTCCGCTTGAGCTGGCAGCCGAACCCGGCCGCCCAACATCGCCAAGCTCGCGCCCGGCGCGTACATCCGTGCCAAGCTACAGCACGCCGCTGCCGGTGTACAATACGCCGCTGCCAACCAGCACTCGCCCGCCGAAGCCTAGCGCCACATCGCAGCCGATCAGTACAGCACGCCCAACCACTGCACCCACCGCGCTGCCAACCGCGTTGCCTACTGCGCTGCCAACCGCGCCGCCCACCAGCATCCCAACGGACATCCCGACCGCGACGCCGACGGACATCCCGACCGCGACGCCGACGGACATCCCGACCGCGACGCCGACCGACATCCCGACTGCGACGCCGACCGACATCCCGACTGCGGTGCCGACCGACATTCCGACTGCGGTGCCCGACCCTCCCAGCCAGATCACGCCGCCGCCCGACAATGGGCAGAATAGCACTGCGCCGACACCTACGGCCAGCACCGATAGCCCTTCCGACCCGGTTGTGCCTGAGCCATAGAGAAATTTGCGGGATTGAATCACGCACGACGCACGACGCACTACGAAACAAAGTATCGTAGTGCGTCGTGCATAATAATGCCAGAATTTCCCCTTCTCTATCCCGCATCTTCCACTCCCCAATCCCCCGCCATGCAATCGTGGTATACTTCCCGCACACATCCCTAGAAGAAACAGGACGCGCATGCCACTCAATCCCGATACGCGGCAGCGCCACCCATCGGCAGAACATGCAATGCCCGCCAGCGATGATGCTGCACGGTTACGCAAACAAGGCTACCGGCTCACCCCGCAGCGGCTGATTGTGCTCGATGTTGTGAAGCGCGGGGAAGGCCACCTGACGGCCGACGAAGTACACGCTGCGGTGGTGCCGCAGCACCCATATATCAACATAGCCACAATCTATCGCACCCTGCAATGGCTGCAGGATGTCGGGCTGGTTGCGCCGCTGGCGATAGGCACCGGCCCACTGCGCTACGAATATGTCTGGGGCGAAACCCACCATCATCTTGTATGCCAGGATTGCGGCTACGAGCAGGAGATCGGCGACGACATTCTGCTTGCGCTGAAAGAACAGCTTCAATCGCGCTACGCCTTCAGCGCCCAGCTCCACCACCTCGCCATCCCCGGGCGCTGCAGCGCCTGCCAGCAGAATACCGACAGCAAAGACGCGCGCCCTGCGCAGGAGCACGACGTATGAACTTGTTGCGACGCTTATTTGGCGGCGGCGACGCGCCCGCCACCGACCAGGCGATTCACCTGTATGTGCGCTGCGCGCGCTGCAGCTCGCCCGTGCATGTGCGAATCGACCCGCGCAACGATCTGGTGATCGAGTATGGCGACGACGAAGACGCCACCGGCTATCGCC
>LJCR01001850.1 GCA_001399705.1 Kouleothrix aurantiaca | reverse complement strand
GCCACGATGTGCGCGCTTATCGGCCTGGTAGTAGCGGTCGAAAATATGCTCGAGATCTGCGGGCGCGATGCCTGGCCCGGTATCGTGCACACTGATCTCGATGTGCCGGCCCGATGGCGCTGGCGCGACATTGATGCTGATCCGCTTGCCCGCTGAGGTGAATTTAATCGCGTTGCCCAGCAGATTTTGGGTTATGCGCGTCAGGAAATCACCGTCGCCCCACACCGTCGTCACACGCTCGTCAAGCATCACCGCCAGCTCAAGCTTGTTGCGCTGAAGCAGGGGCTGCAGCGGCTCGATCGCGTCGTCAAGCAGCTTCTTCGGTTCGTAGCCCTGCCAGTTCAGGTCGAACTGACCGCTGGCAAGCTGATTCGTGTCTAGGATGAGCTGGATCAGCACAGCCATATTGCGGACACTGCTTTGTGCGATCTGCAGAATATCCTGCGGTTTGGCATCCGCCCAGTCGGTTTTGGATTGCAGCATGTTGAGCGCGAGCCCAAGCCCCTGGAGCGGCGAGCGCAGGTCGTGCACGAGCGTCGCAGTGAGGTCGTCGCGCCAGCGCAGCTGCGAGTCGAGCAGTGAGGTGGTGGCTGCCAGCGAGTGATGCAGCTGCTCTTCAAAACGAATCATTTCGCGGGTGAAGTGCGAGATGATCTCGGGTTTCGGCGTGGATGGCGGGAATGTGCGGCGCGCGGTCTGCAGCTGCGCCAGCCGCTCGGGCCGGTACTGCCCAATCACCTGTTCAAGCCGGTCGAGTACCTGATCGATTACCTGGGGATCGAATGTGAAGATCGTATCGAACTGGCGCAGCGCTTCGGACTTAGCGCCGATGTGCTGATCTTGGCCGCACAGCAGCACCGCAAACTCCTCAGACAGCAGGGCAAGAAACCATTCCTGACGCAGCGGATCGTCGCCACTCAGAACCACGTGGAGCTGGCTGGCGCTGCTTTCGGGCGGCAGGTTGCCGCCAGCAAAAATACATACCTGCTGCGCCACTTCGGCCAGCGCCCGGTAGCGCTCGGTTTCCTTGCGCCAGTGCGACGATTCCTGAAAGCCGGTGAAGAGCAGTGCTGGCAGCCGGTTCGCGAGCACCAGGTCTTCGATGGTATGCGAAAGGTGAACCAGCGTGGCTTTCGTGCAGCGCAGGAGTGGCAACTTCTCGCCAAACTGCTCCCGGAGCAGCGCGAACAGCGATAGTGGCAGAGGGGAGGCGGTCGTCATGGCCTTGCAACGAGTCCTTCAATAGCTGTAGCAATCGATGAGCTATTGGCAATACGCGACGGCAGCGTGGCCAGATGTATGTGCGCAAACACTTTATGAATGATGGAGCATAGTATTCCACGTATTTCTGGTGCCTACCGCGCGTTTCAGGGCAGAAGTGTGCTTACCCGGACTTGGTATGAAGAAAGCTGGAGCAGATTATTTTTCGAGTAACTTGTTGCGCTGTGCATACGCGCGCAGCGCTGCGA
>LJCR01000185.1 GCA_001399705.1 Kouleothrix aurantiaca | reverse complement strand
GGCCATCAGCTGGTCGAGCACGCTCAGCGCGTCGCGCATGCAGCCGGTGGCAGCGCGGGCAATTGCCTCGGCCACGCCTGTCTCCAGCGCGACATTTTCCTCGGCGGCAACGGCGTGCAAGTGCGCGGCGGTTGCGCCAACCGTGTGGCGGCTGAAGGTGAAGCGCTGGCAGCGCGACAGGATGGTGGCCGGGACTTTGTGGTTTTCGGTGGTGGCCAGAATAAACAGCGCGTGGCCGGGCGGCTCTTCCAGCGTTTTCAGCAGCGCGTTGAATGCCGCCGTCGAGAGCATATGCACTTCGCCGATAATATAGACCTTGTACGCGCCGCTGGTGGGCCGGAACTGCACGCGCTCAATGATTTCGCGCGCATCCTCGACGCTGGTGTGCGAGGCCGCGTCCATCTCGATCACGTCGACGGCGCGCCCCTCGGCAATTGCCTTGCACGATTCGCACTCGCCGCAGGGCCGCTGCTCGGCTGGCGCCGTGCAGTTCACCGCCTTGGCGAGCAGGCGCGCCACGGTGGTTTTGCCCACGCCGCGCGGCCCGGTGAATAAGTAGGCATGCGCAATTCGCCCCTCGGCGATGGCGTTGCGCAGGGTTTGGACGATATGTTCCTGGCCGACAAGCTCGCCAAAAGTCTGCGAGCGATAGCGGCGATAAAGCGCTTGGGAAGCCATGTGTCTCTCTCGGATGCGTTTGCACCGGGCATTATACCCTACGGCACTAGCCCCCGCAAGCACAGATTTGCGAATCCCACGACGATGGACGAACGACGACGGGCGACAAGAATTTTTACCACAGAGACACAGAGGCACGGAGGATTTGAGTTGGCAGGTTATCAGGTTGAAGGTTGTTAGGTTGGGGTTCAGCGGTTCTGCCTCCTGCCCACTGCCTGCTGTCTCCGTGTCTCCGTGCCTCCGTGGTGAATTCTCGCCCGCGGTATGCGCCGTGCTGAAGCAAGCTTATGCATCCGCGCCGCGCCGCCGCGCCGTATGCCACACAGCCAAGCTGGAAAGGAAGCACCATGCGCCTGGGATTTGCCGTGAAAGTAATGGCACGGCCCGACCTGCCCTCGAACGACGCGCGCCGCTGGCAGAACAGCCCGCACCTGTGCGTCAGCCTGCAGTATCTCGCAGCGATTTTCGATTATCTGGAGCAAGCCGGCATTCATATGTACCGCATCAGCTCCGACCTCGCGCCCTACCTTACGCACCCCGAGCTGCCGCAGTTCCACAACCAGATCGCCGAGTGCGCGGCTGAGCTGGCAGCGCTGGGCGAGCGCGCCCGCGCGCAGGGCCTGCGCCTGTCGTTCCACCCGTCGCAGTACATCCTGCTCAACAGCCCCGACGCCGCGCTGGTGGAGAAAAGCATTGCCGACCTGAAGGCGCAGTCCGAGCTGCTCGACGCCATGGGGCTTGGCCCCGAGGCCGTGGTGGTGACGCACGTCGGCGGGGTCTATGGCGACACGCTCAGCGGGCGCGAGCGCTGGGTCGAAACCTATGCGCGCCTGCCCGAGGTGGTGCGGCGGCGGCTGGTGCTCGAGAACGACGACAATCGCTACGATGTAGCCGATACTGTATGGATTAACGAGCGCTGTGGCGTGCCGCTGGTGTTCGACAACCTCCACCACTGGTGCCTCAACCGCGCCGGGCTCGATCCGCACGTGGCGTTGGCGGCATGTCTGCAAACCTGGCCCACTGGTGTGCGCCCCAAGATCCACTACAGCTCGCCGCGCACCGAGCTGCGCACGCTGGAGCGGCGCAACAAAACCACCGGCAAGATCGAGCGCGTGCAAGCCCCGCCGATCTGGTCGGGCCACGCCGATTACCTGAACCCGTTTGAGTTCATCACATTTCTGCGTGGCGCGGCCAGCCTGCCCGATTTCGACATCATGATCGAGAGCAAGCTCAAAGACGTCTCGCTGCTGCAACTGCGCGCCGACCTGCAGCGCTACGCGCCCGACGTAGCCGCACGCTTCGCGGAAGATTTGGCACTTGCATAAGCCACAGAGCGCACGGAGAGCACCGGATCTTATGTTCTAGCTCGGTGCTCTCTGTGTTTCTCCATAGCCATAAAGCCGAACCTCGTAATCTCGCGAACTTCAGGCCTTCGTGGCCCTGCTCTTTTTTCCCTGCGTGCCTTCGAGATTTCGTATCCTGCGCACCCTCGTGCTGAGCAAACAGCTTATATACGCGGCCGCAGCACAAACACGCCCCAGCCGAAATAGCGCCGGCCATACTCAAGGTAAGAACGCCGCCCATGCGCGATCCACGCGCGCAGTTCGCCGTCGCCGGGGTCGTTCGGGTTGGCGCGCAGCCAGTCGCTGGCGGCCAGCCACTGCATGGCGACATAGCGATCCCAGCCGGCATGGTCGGCCAGCACCATCTCCACCAGCTCAAACCCGCTCGCCTCGATCCGATCGAGCGTGCCCGCCAGTGAGGTATACGCCTCGGCGTCGCCGCCGGTGAACGCGGCGTAGGCGGCTGCGGGCGGCTGTTCCTGCCAAAAGGGCTCGCCAATCAGGAGCAGGCTGTTCGCGTCGCGCAGGCCGCCGCGCATCAGATCGATTGTGCCGCTGATGCCATTGCCGATCCACGTCGCACCAATGCAGCTCACAATGTCGAACGAATGCGGCGCGATGTGGTGCGCGCCCGCGTCGCCTTGAACAAGCGCGATGCGCTCGGAGACGCCAAGTTCGGCCACGCGCTTGCGTGCCGCCGCCAGAAACACCGGGCTGATATCAACACCCTCGCCGCTGATGCCGAACTGTGCAGCCCAGCGCGACAGCATCTCGGCCTTGCCGCAGCACAGGTCGAGCTGGCGCATGCCCGGCGCAAGGCGGCAGATCGCGCCAAGCTGCATCAGCTGCGCTTCGCTGACAGGATTCAAAATGCGGTGGTTCGTTTCGGCGATCTCATGAAATCGAAGTGACATAACGAATATTCCTTTCGCATCATTGAGTGTCTGGCGTGCATGATACGCGAGCGGGCGCGTCGCGCAACTCGGCGGGAAAGGCGGAACCACGGCGGCTTTCCTTTCGTCATGGGTGCAACGACGTTTGAACACAAACTCTCAAGGAGCACATCATGAACCGCGTACGAATCATTGCTCTGCTGGCGCTCGCGCTCATTCTGTCAGCCTGTGGCGGCTCGCCTGCGGCAGCGCCTTCCACGGCCGCCGAAATGCCGAATCAGGGCGAGGTCGCCCCGGCGGCCAGCAGCGGTGGCGCTGCCAATGCTCTTGAGGCATACGACGCCAGGCAGCCCGCCGGTGCGGGACAGCCCGCCACGCAAGGCCAGAGTGGTGCGCCGAACAGCGAGCGCCTGGTGATCAAAACCGCCGATCTTGCCCTGCAGGTGGAAAGCGCGCGCGACGCCGAGGCCAGGCTGCGCGCTTTGGTAAGCCAGCTGGGCGGCTATGTCGTGAAAGTCGAAACCACCGGCGCCGACGCCGACATGACCGCGCGCGTGACGTTCCGCGTGCCGCCCGCCCGCTTCGACGACGCGCTGGCGGGCGCGCAGGGCCTGGCTACCAAGCTGCTCTCGCGCACCGTCAGTGGCGACGACGTGACCGAGGAGTTTGTTGATCTGAGCCCGCGGCTGCGCAACCTTGAGGCCACGCGCGACCGGCTGCTGACCTTTCTTGAGAAGGCCGAGAATGTCGAAGATGCGCTGAAGGTGAACGAGTCGCTCACGCAGATCCAGGGCGAGATCGAGCAGCTCAAGGGCCGCCAGCAGTTTCTGCAGCAGAGCGCCGCGCTCTCGACGATCACCGTGTTCCTGTCGCCCGTGCCGGTCACCGCCATCCTGACCGAAGAAGGCTGGCAGCCCGCCACCGTGGCGCGCCGCGCGCTGCGCAACCTGGTGGAATTTGGGCAGGGGCTGGCAGAGCTGGTGATTGTGCTGCTGATCTGGGCGCCGGTATGGCTGCCGCTCCTCCTGGCTGGCTGGTGGCTGCTGCGCCGCGCCCGCCGCCTGCGCCGCCAGCCGGTTGCCACGCCGCCCTCGAACCCTGAAGCAGCCTAATTGGCGCAGTCAGTCTGAGCACAGCAAGGAGCTTACGGGCCACCCTTGCTGTGCTCTTTTTGTGCGCGCCGACGGTCTGCCAGCCATCCCAGCAGGCGCATGACCCGGCCATTTTCAAGACGCTGAATAAGCGTTTCGCAGTGCTGGATGTGAAGGTTCTTGGTAGCAAGAAGCTGTTCAAACGCTGCGATCGTGTGGTTCTGCTGGTCGAGTTGCAGGTGTTGGCGTTCGAGTTCCTGGGCTTGTTGGACAACCAGTGCAGCAAGATCGTTTGTGATCGGATCAGGGGTGGTGCGCGTGAACGAGCCATCGACATACTGCATGGGCGCGCCGCGAAGCGGCAGGCGTTCTGCGCCGAGTGGCTGCTGCAGCACGAAAATAGCGGTAAGCGTTGGCACCTCCGCCAGATTCTCCAGCGGGACGGGCGTAATACTCCAGGCCGAACTTGGCACAACATCAGGGAGTGGTAGATTGAAATCGAGCACCTGGCCGGGCTGGCCTAACCAGTGGCTGTAATACTTCACGTCGGCGAAATATTGCTGAAAACAGGCATTCCACTGGCGCGGCGACCAGATGTTGACATGAAAAGGGTTGATAAGGTTTGCAGCGCGCAAGTAGGTGGTAGTAATGGGTGGCACCGCGATGATCATGGTGCCGTTTTTTGTGAGCAGCCTCACCGCAGTGTGCAGAAACGCGGGAATATCGGCTACATGCTCCAGCACATTCGACGAAAAGATCACATCAAACGAACTCTCGGCAAAACCGTGAATCGCTGCCAAATCCATTGCGTGAAAACGCAGGTTAGGGCGTTGGAAATGCGCCTGACTGAATGCCACTGCGCCGGTGTCGAGTTCAATGCCATCAACCGAGTAGGCTCCATGATCGGCTAAATCGGCCGCGCCATAGCCAGTGCCCGAGCCGGCATCAAGAACCTTACAGCCCTGGCACCAGGGGCGGGCGAATTCATAAATAGAAAGATGGGCCTGAAAACACGAATCGTTAACGAGCGGCGAGACACGCTCGCCATCGGTAAGTGGGGCTGGCTCCCGAGATGCAGCTGCCATACTCGTCCTCATTGGTTTTTTGCGTGCCTTATTATACGTGCCGGATGCAGTGCCGGTCAATCAGTGCACACGCTTCACTGGCATATGGAATGCTATATCTACGCTGGTGCAAGCGTAGACGGAGCCTGTTATGGAATCATCAATCCACCCCGGGCCGACAATTCTGGTGATCTTTGGCGCTGGCGGCGACCTGACATGGCGCAAGCTGGTGCCGGCGCTGTATAACCTGTATGTCGACCGCTGGATGCCCGAGCAGTTTGCGGTGATTGGGCTTGATCTCAAACCCATGAGCGACGACGACTTTCGCGCGCACCTGCGCGACGGCACCAGCCAGTTTTCGCGGCGCGGCAAGGCCGACCCAGCCGCGTGGGATGAATTCGCCGCGCGTTTTGGGATCAGCGCCGCCGATTTTGCCGACCCGGCCGCCTACCGAGCCCTGGCCGAACATATCGAAGCGCAAGAAAAGCAGTGGAACGCGCCGGCCACGCACGTCTACTACCTCGCCA
>LJCR01001851.1 GCA_001399705.1 Kouleothrix aurantiaca | reverse complement strand
GGTTGATGCAGGGGCGGCAGTTTGTGCGGCAGTTGGGCGCGATGTCGCGGTGCCCGTGGGCTCGGGCGCGCCGGCACCGCTGCGGCCATTGCGAGCAATCGGCACAAACACATCGCGCTTTGCGGCGACGACGATGGTGCCCTGCATGCCGCTATGAATGGTGCAAATGTAGCTAAACGTGCCGACGCTGGCAAATGTGACCGGAAAGGTTGAGCCGCTTGCAATTGCGCCGGAGTCCCAGCCGCCCGCGCTGCTGGTGGTGGTGTGCGCGAAACCGTCCTGATTTTTCCAAACCACCGTATCGCCCACCAGCACTGTTAGTGGCGTTGGGCTGAATGCGAAGTTGGCGATGGTGACCGTGCGGGTGGCGGCCTGGCTGACTGCCAGCGGGGCGAGCATAAGCAGGGTGACAATTGCGGCAATGGCGGCGGCGGGTGAAAATGCGTGCTGTTTCATGACGTCCATGTCGTTCAGGGCGCGAGCAGGCGCTGCTCGTGCTGGCGGTTAGGTGTTATAGAAGCAATCGCTAGGAATTCGGCGCAAGTATACACGATTCTTTTCTGCACGCAACTGCTGTGAGGCTACACGAGTGCGTGTCGTGCGCTCTGGCGCGGCGCTGGTGCGTTCGTGATACAATGCGCCACGCACCCTCATTGCACGGAGGAGCTATGTCGTACCGTTTGCGCCTGGCGCACCTGTACCCCGATCAGATGAATATCTATGGCGACCGGGGGAATATTTTGACGCTGACGCAGCGCTGCGCCTGGCGCGGGATCGAGCTTGAGCTGGTGCCGGTGGGCGTTGGCGCCGCGATCGACTGGCCGAGCATCGATATGGCCTTTTTTGGCGGCGGGCAGGATAGCGGGCAGGCGCTGATTGCCGACGATTTTGTGCGCCATCAGGGGCCGCAGCTGCGCGAGGCGATTGAGGATAACCTCGTGCTGCTCTCGATCTGCGGCGGCTACCAGCTGCTGGGCCACTACTTCCTGACGCACACCGGCGAGCGCCTGCCGGGCGTGGGCGCGATTGACGTGCACACCGTCGGTGGCAGCGTGCGCCTGATTGGGAATATTGTGGTGGAGGCAGGCGACTGGCCGGGCGCGGCTGGCACGCTTGCGCCGGGAACGCGCCTGGTTGGCTTTGAGAACCATAGCGGGCGCACCTACCTCGGCGCGGGCGTGCGGCCGATGGGGCGCGTGCTGGCCGGCCACGGCAACAATGGCGAGGATGGCACCGAAGGCGCAGTCTATCGCAATACGTTTGGCTGCTATATGCACGGCTCGCTGCTGCCGAAAAATCCGCAGTTCGCCGATTACCTGATCGGCCTGGCGCTCCAGCGGCGCTATGGCGCAGGCGCTACGCTCGCCCCGCTTGACGACGGGCTGGAGCTGGTGGCGCAGCGCACCATGGTTGACCGGCTCGTTCACGGGTAGCGCGGCTCAAGCCGTTGGGACACACAGGATGCATAC
>LJCR01001848.1 GCA_001399705.1 Kouleothrix aurantiaca | reverse complement strand
GGGTGGGACGGCGCGCGGCGGCCGAGCCGAGGTAGGCCAGCGCGGCGCGGAGCGCGCCAGCATCGCGGGCTTTTGGCAGGCTGGCGGCGGTGCGCGGCTTTGGCCAGGCTATGCCTGCGTCGAGCAGTTGGCCGGCACGCTGGAGGTCGTAGGCCCACAGGGCCAGTGGGGCGGCCAGCGCCGCAAGGGCAAGCACGAGAAGCAGCATGAGCGCCAGCGCCAACAGCCGAAGCCGCCGCGAAAACGTGGCGGGCGCGGGCTGCGTGGGCGGCTGTGTCGGCAAGACGCTCATAGTGGCGGGGAGTATAGCCGCCCGCTCACGGCGCGTCAAATGCAGGCGGGGTTTAGGCGCAACAGGAAACGTTCACCACAGATGTCCATGCGGCTGCGCCGCACCCTGATGGATGAAAATAGAACGCGAACGGTTCTTGGTTCTTAGTTCTCGGTTCTATTTTCGTGTTAGAGACACAGAGGGCTTTAGAATACGCTCGCGGGTCTTGGTGATACTAGGTTCGGGTAAAGACTAATAGTTTGTCATTCTGAACGGAGCGCCAGCGTAGTGAAGAATCTCCTATTCAGGGCGGGAGAGATGCTTCGCTGCGCTCAGCATGACAATAGAGAAGTAATCATCCGCATTTAGTATGAGAGGTTTTGGGTTTGTGCAAAGGGCAGGCGCGGTGTTTCACCCACGCCTGCCCTTTGCCTTGGATGCTGAGACGAAGGACGAATGACCGCCTTGCGTTTCGTCCTTCGCCCTTCGTCTTTGATCAGAGCCAGAAACAGCCTTCCGAAGGGTTGCACTAGCCCTGCCCCAGCGTGCGCAGCTTATCGACCTGGTAGCCGGCGTTTTCGGCGGCCGCCTGCACCTGCGCGATCAGCGCGGCGCACTCGGCGATGCTAGGGTCGCCGGCGGCTGCGGTGCCGTCGTGCAGGCTCACCAGCGCCACGCGCAGCAGCTGGGTCAGCAAGGTGTCGAACGCGCCCTTGTCGAACCACAGCACGCCCTGGTAGCGGTTGATGCGCAGCAGCTGCTGCACGTCGCTGTCGGCCAGCAGCGCCTCGACCAGGCGGGCCGGCTGGCGCAGCTCGGGCGCGCGGAACCACTCCTGGTAGCTGGTCATCTGCTTTACGAGCTGCAGCGTCTGCCAGGCGCGCGGCTCGTCGGCACCGAGGGCGTAGAGCACGTCGGTGATGATCTGGCCGAGCCGCCACTCGTCGATCCAGGTGCGGCTTTGCTCGGCGTAGTCGGTGGGCGTGTCGAGCTTGCCAAGGGCGTGGACACAGGCCCAGCTCAGCATGCCACCCCAGGCCACGTCGCTGATTGGCCCGGCCGGGTCGGCAGCGTACTCACGTTCAAGCGCAGGCAGTTGCAAAATGCGCTCAAGCTCGGCGCGCACCTCGCTGGCGATCGGCGCGGCAGGCACCGTGCTGCCGGTGAAATCGGCAATCGCCTGCAGGAGCGCCTGCAGC
>LJCR01001845.1 GCA_001399705.1 Kouleothrix aurantiaca | reverse complement strand
GGGCGCGCTTGGCTGGCTGGGGCTGGCGGTCGCACGCTCAAAGCGGATGGTGAAGGCAAATGTTGCGCCCTGCCCCGCGCGGCTTTCAACGCCGATCGAGCCGCCCATCAGCTCAACCAGGCGCCGGCAGATCGCCAGGCCCAGGCCCGTGCCGCCATACTTGCGTGTTACCGAGCCATCGGCCTGGGTAAAGGGCTGGAACAAGCGCGCCTGCACCTCGTCGCTGATACCAATGCCCGTGTCCTGCACGCTGAAGCGCACCACCACCGCGGAGCCCTGTTCTTCGGCAAGCTCGGCGCGCACTACGACCGACCCCGCTTTGGTGAACTTCACCGCGTTGCCAATCAGGTTCACCAGCACCTGCCGCAGGCGCATGCTGTCGCTTTCGATTGCGGCGGGCGTGGCCGGGTCGATGGTGTACGCCAGGTCGAGGTGCTTGCGCGTCGCCTGCGAGCCCACAATATCGATCGCTTCTTCCAGGCAGTCGCGCAGATCGAACGACTGATGCTCGACGCGCATCTTGCCCGATTCGATTTTCGACAGGTCGAGAATGTCGTTGATGACATCGAGCAGGGCGTTGCTGCTGATGCGAATGATATTGGCGAATTCGCGCTGGTCGGCGTCGAGGTTGGTCGTCAGCAGCAGGTCGGTGTTGCCGGCCAGGCTGGTCAGCGGCGTGCGCAGCTCGTGGCTCATGTGCGCAAGAAAGGCCGATTTCGCCTCGGTTGCGGCCTCGGCCACCTCTTTCGCCTGGCGTAGCTCGCTTTCGGCAGTGCGCAGTGCGGCCTCGGTGCGGCGGCGCTCGGCCAGCTCTTGCTGTGCGGCGGTATACAGCTGCGCATTATCGAGCGCCAGCGACACCAGCCGGCTGAAGCGCTGCAGCAGCGTGATCTCGGCCGGGCTGGGGCGGCGCATGCTGTCCTGGTAGGCCAGCCCAAGCACGCCGATGAACGAGGAGCGCGTGCGGATCGGCACGTTGACGATCGCGCGCAGGTTGAGCGCGTCCAGCGCGGGCAGGCGGTGCGGCCACTCGCGGTAGTTATCGATCGTCATGGTTTCGCCGCTGGCCCACACGCGCCCGGCCAGCCCTTCGCCACGTTTGATCTGGTCGCCGCTGCGCTGTGCAAACACGCCGGTGGCGACTTTTACTTCCAGCGTGTCGCTGGCCGGGTCGTGCATGTAGAGGTAGCCGTGCGGCGTGTCGAGCAGCGCGCCGGCGCGGGTGACGATCGCCTCCAGCAGCGCGGAAAGCTCGAAGCGTTCGAGCAGGCCCAGCGTGGTATCGTGCAGCGCCAGCAGCTCGTCGTTCTGGCGGCGCAGCTGCCGCTCGGCGCTGATGCGCTCGGAAATATCGCGCAAAATGACCACATACAGTGGCTCGCCGCGCTCAACAAACGAGCTGACGCTGGCTTCCACCGGCACAAAGCCGGCGTCGGCGCGCTGGGCCGCCAGCACCTGCCCGTTCAGCGCG
>LJCR01001846.1 GCA_001399705.1 Kouleothrix aurantiaca | reverse complement strand
ATGTAGTTGCGCACGGTTTTCGGGCTGAACGCCAGCTGCTGCGCGATGGCGTCGTTGTTCAGGCCCTTCGCCATCAGGCGCAGCACATTGCGCTCGCTCTCGGTCAGCTCGGGGACGGTGGGGATGGGCTGCGCCGGCCTGGCGCTGAAGAAGCTCATCATGCGCGTGGCGATTGCCGGGCTGAAAATCGCGTCGCCGCGCCCAACCGCGAGGATCGCGCGGGTGATGTCGTCATCGTCCATGTCTTTGAGCACATAGCCGCGCGCGCCCGTCCGCATGGCCGCAAAGATTGAGTCGTCATCCTGAAACATCGTCACCACCAGCACACGCGTCTCGGGCTGGGCAGCAACAATTGCGCGCACAGCAGAAAGCCCGTCGCCGCCGGGCATTTGCAAGTCCATCAGCACCACGTCGGGATGCAATTCCGCCGCCAGCCGCACCGCATCGGCACCATTCGCGGCCTCGCCCACCACACGCACCTGCGGCAGGGTCGCCAGCAGCGCACGCAGCCCCTTGCGGAAGAGCGGGTGGTCGTCGGCTATGAGAATAGTGATCTGTTCCATAAGCGTTCGAGCGTTCGAGCGTTTGAGCGCAGATCGCCTGAGCAACGGCTAGCTTCCGCGCAGGGTTTTAATACTTGCCACAAAAATACTTATGAGTTGATCCGTTTCATCGAGCAGTTGCTGCAAGCCTTCGGCACGGGCCATTTGATGTTCGTGTAACAGCTCAATCCACAATGCGCTTTCCTCAAGCTCTTGGAGCATAATATGGAATTTAGCGATGCGATCTGCTTTGCTCCGCGAATGTTTTGACTCACGGTGATTGGCCGCAACCGAAGTTCCCGAGCGCAATAACTGTTTGGCAAGTACCATCGCCGCATCGTCAAAGAGGCAGGTCTTTTGCAGATGCGTATAGAGCCGAATGATTCGGCTCGCATATGCTTTGGTACGATCTCGTAATGCTTGATTGCGGTCAGTTCCTGCTTCCACTCACTTTTGCCTATACTCTACGCTCGCCGCTCTTCGCTCACTCGCTCACCCGCTCACTCGCTCTGCGCTCTGCGCTTAAAAGCGGAATCGTTGCAATTACACACGTTCCCCCACCCGCCGCCGGCTCAACAATAAGCTGCCCGCCCAGCTCGGCGGCACGCTCGCGCATCGAAAGCAGCCCCACGCCAGCGGCATGGTCGCTTGGTAGCCCCACACCATCATCCGCCACGCGCAGCGTCAGCGCCGCCTCGCCCAGCGTTACCTGGATGGTGCATGCGCTTGCGCCCGCGTGCTTCGCTACGTTCTGCACCGCCTCGGCGGCGATGCGGTAGATCGCCACTTCGACAGCGGCAGGCAGTGGCGGCAGCGTGGCCGGCGCATCAAGCGTGAGCGTTGCGCCGCCAAGCGTGCCCGAGAGGTGGCGAATCGCGCCAAGGAGGCCGTGCTCGTCGAGCAGCGGCGGGCGCAGATCGTACACCAGG
>LJCR01001847.1 GCA_001399705.1 Kouleothrix aurantiaca | reverse complement strand
CGCCAGCACCAGCGGCCAGCGGATGCGCTCGCCAAAGAACAGCCACGCGCCGAGCGTCACAAAGGTCGGGAAGGTGTAGATCATCACCACCGCAACCGACGCGCCGTTCAGCAGGATCGAAAGCACCCACAGCGCATGGTACACGCCGATCGAGATCGCGCCAACCGCCGCCAGGCCGCGCAGCTCGCGGCGGCCCACGCGCAGCAGTGCCGGCCGCACCAACGCAATCGCGGCAAAGCAGAAGACCGCAATAATCGCGTCGCGCCAGAAGGCGATCGCCAGCGCGGGCACGTGGTGGGTTTCGAGCAGGTACTTAATGCCCGGGCTGGTCGAGGCCCAGACGATCGCGGCCACGATGGTGAGGATGTAGCCGGTGCGCGGGTTGCGGTTCATATGCTTCCTTCGTAGTGCCTGTAGCAGCAAGCTTTGTGGCCTTATTGTCACGAGTGCCGCTCTGCCGGAGGCTTGGCGCACCTCGCAGCGTTCAGCACACGATCAACGAATATTCGAGCAGTATAAAGCCAGGAACGCGCTGATTTCTGATTCCCGACTTCCCAATACTGCGAGGAAAGCCCCCAAACGCTCGAAGATCCAAAGCAGCACAAGGGTTGCTTTGGATCTTCGGGCGACGTTGGCGATCTGCAGTGGGCGATTAGCCCAGCCCGAGACCAACAATCGTGATGAGAACGAGCAGCAGCATAAACGCCGGGATGACGTTCAGCGGGTTGAGCCAATCCCAGTTCAAGCGAATGTCGAGCGGCATGTGCGAGCCGTAGCTGACCTGCGTAGTGTAGCGCTCAAACCAGTCGTTCCGGGCGGGCTGCTCGCCGCGCGGCCGGCGCGGGCCACCGGTGCGGGCGCGCGCGGGCAGAGCCAGTTTCGTGTCTTCGGCATACGTCTGCGTAATGGTGGTCATTCGGGGTTCCTCCTTATTGTGCGCGCTAGAACGCGCGCTCAGCAGCTGCCGGCAGCGGCAGCGCGGTTGTTTCAAACGGTGACGAGGTGATCAGATGGGTAAATGTGCGGCGCACCGACGGGTGGTTGCGCAGATGCACGTAGATCAGCTGTTCGAGCGTTTGCGGCGTGGCGGTGCGTACTTTGACAATAAAGCACCACTCGCCAATCGTCCGGTGAACTTCCTGCACGCCCGGCAGCCCAGCCAGAAATTCCTCGGTTTCAATCAGGTTGCAGCCGGCGCCGGTTTCCACAAAGATGAACGACGTGACCGTCAGGCCCAGGCGAATCGGGTCAACCAGCGCCGCGTAGCCGCGAATATAGCCGCGCTCCTCCATCAGCTTTACGCGCCGCAGCACCGTGGGCGGCGTCAGCCCAACTTGCTGCGCCAGGTCGGAATTCGGCATCCGGCCGTCGCGCTGGAGCAGCTCGAGGATCTGCAGGTCAATCGTGTCGAGTTCTTCCATCACAACCATCACTCGTCTAGAAGTTTGTTTATTACAATGATGATTGTAAT
>LJCR01001844.1 GCA_001399705.1 Kouleothrix aurantiaca | reverse complement strand
ACGCCGAGCAGCAGAATCGTCGTGGCAGCAAACGTCAGCAGGTGGCTGGGGCTCCAGATCGTCACATCCAGGCCGAAGATCAGATGATTCAGCGCATCCAGCAGCACCGACACAAGAAACAGCGCGAAGCCGCCCTGCATGATCATGAGGCCAAAGCGGTCGGTGGCCTTGCCGGTGAGCGTGTGAAAAACAATCAGCGCGGCCGCAATTGCCGAGCCGCAGATGTTCACCAGATGCGGCGCTTCGAAAACGCCAAACGGGTAGCGGAAATGCCACGCCACATCCCAGGCCGAACCGCCATGCTTCAGCAGAAACGCCAGCAGCCACAGGCCGAAAACCACCACCACAAAACCTTCGCTCCACGGTGCATCATCATTCTCAGCAACACGACGTACCATAGCCCAGCCTCCTCCCAAAGTGCGTTACCAGCCGTTCGCAAACCTCACGTAGCCTCACGACACAGGGCCGTATATTCACATATGCTCATCACAGTTGGTTTATCAAGCAGACGAATCTGCGCGCCAAAGTGTTGCGAGCCACGAGCCATACAAAGCAGCCAGCCGATAAATCGCTACACGATTGCGAATACTGCGTGCTTAATCGTTTCATAATAAAAATTTCACGCTGCCAAAGTATCTATTCATTTGAACATCAGGCACTTTCACTATACTACGCCCATCGCTCCGCTACGAGCCCGCACTGTTCCCAATATCTCCCTTCGCAGATGAAGGCCTGGGCCCAATCACCAGATTGGCGTGCCCAGCACTCTTGCGCATCGTCTTCGCATTGCCATCGCTTCGAATCGCTACTCCCACCGGGGCGCGTGCATTTCGCCGTGCCCAAAGGATGAGGTTTGATGAGCAAGCAACGATTGCGGAATCGTGGGCGGGCCGGGCAGCAGTGGCGGGCAGCTATCGCGCTGATAATGTGGGCGCTGCTGATCTTCCATGTGTCAGCTGCCGCTGCGGCGCCACAAAGCCGGCCCAGCCTGGCTTCTACCAGCACGCCAACAAAAACGCCCACCAGAACGCCGACAAAGACGCCCACCAGGACGCCGACAAAGACGCCCACCAGGACGCAAACTGCCACCGCTACCAGCACGCCGGCAAGCACACCGAGCGGCAGTTCCGCCATAACATTTCTGCCGGCTGCCGATACCTATGTCAGCCAGAGCAGCGCTACCAGCAACTACGCCACCGCTACCAGCATGTCGATTGTGGGCGGCAGCAGCGCGAAGCAGGCCTTTCTGCGCTTTAGCGTGGCTGGCGTGCCGGCCAACGCGCTGGTGCAATCGGCGCGGCTACGCCTGTATGTCACCAACGACTCGACCAGCGGCGGGATTGTGAGCCGCGTAAGCAACACAAGCTGGCCCGAAACGATCACCTGGAACACGCGCCCGGCGATCGATGGCGCGCAGATTGCGACCCTGGGCGCGGCCGCCGCAAAAGCGACAATGGAGATCGACCTGGGC
>LJCR01001842.1 GCA_001399705.1 Kouleothrix aurantiaca | reverse complement strand
CGGTGAGCAAAAGGTCGTGCATGGCTTGAGAAACCTGTGGTATCGTACTCATGGGAAGCTCCTGTATCTTCTGGTTGTCTTACAGCACCATGATGCCACAGAGCTTCCTTAACTTTTTACTTGATGCGCATGGGGCTGCGCGACCCCGCGCCCCGCGGTTAGGGGCGGCCGCCCGCCCCTAACAACCCCGGCGTCGGGGCGCTGCCCCGAACCCCTTAAAGAACGTGAGAAGCAAGCGAAATGCTTTACCGTCATGCCTCCGTTGGGGATGAATGCAAGGCATCGAACGAGAAGAGTTTTGATCAATTTTGAATGCAGTCAACATTGATGCTGACTCTATTGTTCGCTGCCGGCGGTGAGCATAACGGAGGCATGACACACGAAATTTGAACATTTGAACCACATCAAATTCGGGGTCTGGGGCGCAAGACCCAGCGCCGGGGTGCAGGGGCGGGCGTCGCCCCTGCGGCCTTGCGGCCCGAGCACACTGGCTTGATGCTGGCCCTGCCTGCACCTTGCGGAGCGCGAGGGCGCGCAGCCCTGATTGACAAAGCCGCCGCAGGCGAGTATGCTCTCGCACCGCAACCCGCTGCGCACGCACACAAAGGAACACCGCTATGAAATTCACCGACGGCAACTGGCTGCTGCGGCCCGGCGTCGCAGCGTTCTACCTCGCCGAAGCCTACGATGTCGATGCGACCGACGACACGCTGACGGTCTATGCCCCCACATCGCGCATCAACCACCGCGGCGACACGCTGAAGGGCCCGCTGCTGACCATCGAGCTGTCCGCGCCGATGGACGATGTGATCCGCGTGCGGCTGACGCACTTTGCGGGCGGGCAGCCGCGCGGGCCGTACTTTGCGATTGCCGAGCAGTCCGCGCGCAGCGCGCGCACCGCTGATGGCGAAGGCGCGGCGACGCTGTCGAGCGGGCGGCTCACGGCGCGGGTGGCGCGTGGCGGCGCGTGGCGCGTGGCCTTCGAGGATGAGCATGGCCGCGTGCTGACGGCGAGCGAGCCGCGTGGCATGGGCTACATCGAGCGCGAGGGCGCGCACTTCATGCACGAGCAGCTTGCGCTAGGCGTGGGCGAAAACGTCTACGGGCTGGGCGAGCGCTTTACTGCCTTTGTGAAGAACGGCCAGACCGTCGACATCTGGAACCAGGACGGCGGCACCAGCAGCGAGCAGGCCTATAAGAACGTGCCCTTCTATCTGACCAATCGCGGCTATGGCGTGTTCGTGAATCACCCCGAGCTGGTGTCGTTCGAGATCGCCAGCGAGAAAGTCGCCCGCGCGCAGTTCAGCGTGGCCGGCGAGACGCTTGAGTACTTCCTGATCTACGGCCCAACGCCCAAGGAAGTGCTGGCCAAGTACACCGCGCTGACCGGGCGCGCGCCGCTGCCGCCGGCGTGGTCGTTCGGCCTGTGGCTCACTACATCCTTCACCACCAGCTACGACGAAGCGACCGTC
>LJCR01001843.1 GCA_001399705.1 Kouleothrix aurantiaca | reverse complement strand
ACATCACCCTTAGCTCCGAGCTGTTCAGCGACTGGGGCGTGTTCTACCAGAAGCTGCCAACCGCCACTGCGGCCGGCACCCCGCCCGACGTGGGCATCATGCACAGCTGGGCGATCAAGCAGTTCGCCGACCAGGGCATTCTGCAAGATGCCGATACGCTTTTCTTCAGCGGCGGCGTCCTGCCGAAGGACGACTTCAACCCCGGCCTGATCGAGGCGATCACGGTTGACGGCAAGACGCAGGCCGTGCCGTTCGACAACCACGGCTGGCTGAACTGGGTCAACACTAAAGTCATCAAGGACGCTGGCCTCGACCCGAACAACCTGCCGAAGAACGGCGAAGAGTTCATTCCCTGGGCCAAGAAGATCGTGGTCGACGATGCCGGCAAGCACCCCGACGAGGACGGCTTCAACCCCGATCGCGTCAAGGTGTGGGCGACGCACAGCTCGTGGCAGCGCTTCACGATGGTTTCGACCATCTGGCAGTTCGGCGGCGGCCTGTTCACCGACGACGGCAAGACCTCGCTGGTGAACGATCCCAAGACGATCGCGGCGGTTCAGTACTGGACCGACCTGATCTTCAAGCACCACGTTGCGCCGCCAGCCGTGCCCGGCATCGCCAGCCCGCCCGACCTGTTCAAGAGCAACTCGATTGCGCTGATGTGGGACGGCACCTGGAGCCTGAACTTCTTCAAGGACAACCCCGACGCCCAGGCCGTGGTGCAGCCGTCGTACATCAACTCGCTCGCGCCGGATGGCAAGCAGGCGGTGCGCTTCGACTCGCACATGCTGGTAGTGCCGAACGGCGTGGCCGACCCGAACCTGGCCGCTGGCAAGGATCTGGTCAAGTGGCTCTCGGACAACGGCGAGACCTGGGCCACTTCGGGCCAGGTTCCCGCGCGCCTCTCGGTGCAGAAGAGCCCGAAGGTGCAGGAGATCCCATCCGGCAAGGCTGCCGCCGCGCAGTTCCTCGAGATCGGCCGGCCGGGCCAGTCGCACAAGGCCATCAACGAGATCGTGACGGCGTACGAGGCCGGCTTCAGCGCCGCGCTGGCGGGCACCACCCCGCCGGACCAGGCGATGAACGAAGCCCACACCGCCGTGCAGGCGATCCTCGATCGCGGCTAAACCGGGGTTTGCGACGGGTGCGGGGCGCCACTGCCCCGCACCCCCCCAGTGAAAGGAGTGGAGATGGCCACCACAACCGCTGCGGGGCGGGAGGCGACCGCTACGCAGGACCGGGCAAAGCGGGCGCGCCTGCTTCGCAAACAGTTGCCGAACTACCTGTTTATTCTGCCGCACCTGATTTTCTTCTGCGTCTTTCTGCTGTGGCCGATCGTCTTCGGCTTGCGTATGAGCCTGTACGATTGGAAGATCATGGCCAAGACGCAAAGCTGGGTCGGCTTCGCAAACTACAGCCGCCTGATGAGCGACCCGCTGTGGTGGAAGACGCTGAGCAACACCTTCTACTTC
>LJCR01001841.1 GCA_001399705.1 Kouleothrix aurantiaca | reverse complement strand
GAACAACTGGATGTCGGCGCGAGCGCCCACATACAGCTGGGCCGCGCCGTTCTCGTCCACGCTGATCACCTCACCGTCGAACGACGTGCCGCGCGGGGCGGCGGCCATCGCCTGAACGATGTGGGGCGGGCAGTTCACCACCTCGCCCGAGCGGTTGGTCAGGTAGACCCGGCCGTCCAGGTCGTGATGGAGCTGCCCGCGATCGCCCTCCATCTTCTCGGTCATCAGCCAGGCCGGGTTCTCGACGAACCGGCTGACCAGCTCGCGCTCGGTGCTGATGGTCTCGCAGAGCATGATCGCCTGGCCCAGGCTGGTGCGCGTGCCGGGAGCCGGCGCCGAGGTGATCTGCGCGAGTGGCTGCGCATTCGGGATCGGAGTGGGCGCAGCGGTGGCCGACTGGCCCGGCCGCAGCACCGCCCGGTCGTGAAACTCGCGGGGCAGGTAGCTGAGATCCCGGCCGGCCTCCCAGCACAGCGGGTGCAGCGGGAGGTCGTCGCCGACGAGGGTTTTCTGGATTGGGCCAGCGCCCTGCATCCCGGTCATTGGCCGGTCATAGGTGCGGTCGCGCCCCGGCACCGTCTTCTCCGCGAACTTCCTGAGCGCCTTGGCCAGCACCGGCACGAGCAGGCCGCGATCGATGAGGGTGGGTTTCGTCCAGGCGGTCGAGCCGCCGGCGCTGAATGCGTCGGCCTGGTACATCCCGCCGCCAACCGAGATGACCTCAACCTTGTATTTGGCGCCGCTGCCGGCGATGCCGCCCAGGAACGCCACGAGATTCCGTTCACTCATACTGCGTGTTGTCCTTCAAAATGGGGTGGCGGCGGCTGTGCGCGCCGCCGCCACAACCTGCCGACTAGAATGGCCGCGTCGTTTCGTAGATGATAGTGACCAGCACGATGTTGAGGACGATGCTGACAATCAGCCCCATCAACAGGCACCAGCTGATCAGCCTCCACTTGGCGACGGCGGGGTGCGGCCGCTGCCACGCTGGCCGCTGCCGCACGGTGATCCGAGGTAACAGGTCTGTGACGTTCACAGTCCCTCCGTACTAGCCGTTACCGGCCGCTTGCTTGCCATTGCATCGCGGTTCATTTCTCCTTTCGATAGCCGTGGGGTGCGCTTTTCTGTCCCTCTTTATTGTAGCATATCCTCAGATACTTGTCAAGTGATTTTCGTCAACGAGGTGTGACGCTTGGCTCTGCAATGCGGTTTCTGTACCTATAATGCTAGACAGAGGGAATCAAAAAGCGGCTGTCAAGCGAAATATCTAGCAGAAAATGCTTTCTACTATCAATTTCGCTTGACAGCCGCCTCGGAAGGTCAGATCTACGTCTCTCTCCTGATGCGCAGATAGTTACCGACATGGGTGCCGAAGATGGTTCCGTTGTAGGCAATTCGCCGCAGGTAGGCGGGATCTTGCTTGCAGATCTGCTCGATAGATTTGCCCTTATGCGGGCCGCTGATCTCGCTCAT
>LJCR01001840.1 GCA_001399705.1 Kouleothrix aurantiaca | reverse complement strand
CCCGTCTACCGGGCTACTCGCCAAGCGTAATCGTCCCGGCCGTGCCGTCGACAGTGACGAGCTGGCCGTTGCGAATGGCACGCGTTGCGGTGCGGGCCGCCATCACCGCCGGGATGCCATACTCACGCGCGACAATGCTGCTGTGGCTGAGCGGTCCGCCAATGTCGGTGACGACGGCGGCGGCCTGCGCGAATAGCGGCGTCCAGGCGGGAGTGGTTGTGACGGCGACCAGCACATCGCCGCGCCTGAGCTTGCCGAAATCGTCGGGGCCGAACAGCACGCAGGCCGGCGCAGTGATGCGCCCGCCGCTGGTGCCCACACCTTTCAGCACGACCTTGCCATCCTTGGTTTCGGCCTCGCCGCCGTGGAACAGGCGTGACCAGCGCGAGCGCTCGGGGACCATCAGCGGCGGCACCAGCGCCAGCGACGCCTGCCAGGCCGCGCGCCGCTCGGGGATGCGCGCGCTCAAGTCGGGCAGCGCCCGGCCCTGCCCCAGATCGCCAATCAGCGCCTCGACCTCGGCCTGTTCCAGCCAGTAGATCTCGTCGGGCTGCGCGATTGCGCCCGCAGCAGCGAAGCGCCGCCCAAGCTCGCCAAGCATGCGCCGGATGAGCGGGTGGCCCATGCCCATGTCGAAAATGCTGTCTTCGCGCATCGGCCCGGTGCCCTGCGCCCAGCGCAGCAGCTTGGTGAACCAGGCCTTGCGCGGCGCGCCCAGCCGATTCTGCATGGTGCTGGTCGCATGCTCACGCGCCGCGATTGCGTCGCGCTGGCGCTGGTATGGGTCGCCAGCGCTGCCGGCGAGGTAGGCTTTGAGCGCATCAAGAACGGGCGCGGGCGTATCTTGTGGCGTGGGCATGGCGAAATCGAACTCGTAGGCGGTGCGGCCGAATTCCGCAAGGTGGCGCGCAAAACGCTCGCGCCATTCCGCCCAGCGCTCGGCGGGCAGATCGGACGGAGTGGCCGCGCCCTGGAAATCTGCGGCGAGCTGCTCGGCTGGCGTTTGCGCGACATAGGTTGCCAGCGCCGGGTTGGCGCGCACCCAGCCGGCCAGGTCGAACAGCGACTTTTCGGCTTGCAGCGCGATTGTCTCCAGGCCCTTAACAAACGTCGTGGCTGGCGGGTCGCCCTTGCGGCGCACCGCGCGGTTGTAGAATTGGGTGAACGTAGCCTCGCTGATCGCGGCGGTGGGCAGGGTCATCTGGATCTCGGTGAAATAGTGGCAGGCCGCGCCAAACACGGCGCGCACGCCGGCCAGCAGCTCGCTTTCGGGCAGGCTTCCAACCGGCTTGCCTTCCCACGTGCCTACTACGGCGGCAAGATCACGACGCGCAGCCTGCCAGCGCTCGACGCTGCCGCGCAAAAAGCTGCCAAGCTGCGTGACGTAGGTGGCGCTGATTTTCAACAGACTTTTGGTGTCCATGCGTAAGCCAAGATAGACATAATAATTGATCGCCTGGTAGCCACCTTCGGC
>LJCR01000183.1 GCA_001399705.1 Kouleothrix aurantiaca | reverse complement strand
CATGGAAACCTTGCCGGCCTGGCGCAGCGCCAGGGTATCGGTTTCCAGGCCGGCCATAAACATCAGCAGAATAACGCCAATGTCGGCCAGAAGCTGCAGCGTTTCGCTTGGCGCCAGCCAGCCCAGCAGCGACGGGCCAAGGATCAGGCCCAGCAGCAACTCGCCAAACACCGCCGGCATGCCCACCCGATAGCTGATCTGAGCGGCGATCTTGGCGCCAACCAGGATCCCTGCCAGCGGGAGGAGCATACTCAATGTTTCGTGCATCGCGCGCCTCGTCTCATAACACAGCGACGCCGGCTTGATCGGCCTTCGATCAATCCGGCATCGCATCATCGCACTTAGTTAACCAAAGTTAAACCTGGGTGCGCTTATAGTAATAGGTTGTTCGAGAAACGACTACAGCTACATTGTATGAAATGCCCTAATCATATTATGGATGTTTTGTATAAAGGGTGCGTAACGGATTATGCCAGGAGGTCGAACCCACCTGGTTCATCAGGGGTTTACTTTGGTGATTTCAAACAGGCCGCTTGCACTCGCGCGTCAGTGATGTGCAGAATGTGGGCGGATGAACGCTAGCCGCTTCAGCTTGGCTCAGCTGGACCAGGTGTGGTGCGAGGCTTGATTTTGCCCAGCATCGCACCACACACGCACAGCGCCTGGGCTACACAAGCTGCTGAGCCACCGGGCTACCCGCAGTCTCTGCCTCCATGCTCGTTTCGGAGGCAGGGATCTCACCTGGCAAAACCAGCCAAAATCCTACCAGCGCGGCAAACAGAACCAGCGCGACGATCACAAGGGTCAGTATTCTCCTGTTTGTTACATTTCGCCGAAATCGAGGAGCGGATCAAAAGGTCGCTCGAAACATTATGCCTGGTAAGCGACTTCTCCGTGCTGGGTGGTGTCCAGGCCTCGGTGCTCTTCTTCACGAGACACGCGCAGGCCAATAGTCGCGTCTAGAATTTTCAGCAAACCCCAGGTAACCGCGGCTGCATAGGCAGCAACTACCACAATTGCTAAAGCCTGCACGCCAAGCTGGCCGGGGTTGCCATAGAGCAGGCCATCGGCACCTGCAGCGTTTACCGCCTTAGTGGCAAAAATGCCGGTTGCCAGGGCACCAATAATGCCGCCCACGCCGTGCACACCAAACACATCCAGCGCATCGTCGACGCGGCCACGCACCAACAGTTCAACCGCAAGGAAGCAGCCCAGGCCGGCGAGAAAGCCGATAATTAATGCTGCCATCGGCGTCACAAAGCCTGCCGCTGGCGTAATGCCAACCAAGCCAGCTACAGCACCTGCCGCCGCGCCAAGCACGCTCGGCTGCTTGTGCCGCACCCAGCTGGCCGTCATCCAGGTCAGGGCGGCCATAGCCGCAGCTGTGTTCGTCGTCACAAAGGCGCTAACGGAAAGTGCGCCTGAACCGAGTGCACTGCCGGCATTGAAGCCAAACCAGCCGAACCATAGCAGCGCCGTACCCAGCACTGTCATAGTCACATTGTGGGGCTGCATCGGCTCATCACCATAACCCAGACGCTTGCCCAGCACAATCGCGCATACAAGTGCTGACACACCCGAGGTTATGTGCACAACCGTGCCGCCAGCGAAATCAAGCGCGCCTAATGCGCGAATCCAGCCGCCGACACCCCATACCCAGTGCGCCACTGGTGCGTACACCAGCGTGGACCATAGCAGCGAGAAGATCACAAAGGCTTTGAAACGCTTGCGCTCAGCAAAGGCGCCCGAGATCAAGGCCGGCGTAATTGCCGCGAACATCAGCTGGTAAACCATGAAGCCCTGGTGGGGAATAGTGGCCGCGTAGTCAGGGTTTGGCTCCAGGCCTACGCCGTTCAGGCCGATCCAATCAAGCCCGCCAATAAAGCCGCCAAGCGAAGGGCCAAACGCCAGGCTGTAGCCTATCAGCACCCACTGGACACTGATCAACGCAAGCATGAAGAAGCTGTGCATAATCGTTGAGAGCACATTCTTACCACGCACCATGCCGCCATAGAACAGACCCAGCGCCGGCGTCATCAGCATGACAAGCGCGGCAGAGATCAGCACCCATGCGGTATCGGCACCATTGATTGCATCCATAGTTGCGCTTTCCTTCTACGTATCGCCATTCCGAAAGAGGATCCTGGTGCTCCCATCGAGCGGGGATGGTACCAGCAGCATCGTGGCTGCTAATCCTAGCGACGGAGGGCCTCCTTCTATTGCCACACTTCCCAAGAAATCCGGCGCCTGATTTCTTGGCAAGCGGGTCGTGCAGGCCCAGCGATGTTCACACCATAACGCCGACTGGATCACCTGTGACCCAACCGGCGTCGCATCATCGCATATCTGTTTGACTGAACATATTCTTGGACGAGCACAATAATACGAGGAACACGAAGAAGCTGCCATAGCCACAACGTATAAACATTGGTATTGTGGTTTGTTTATTTAGTACAAAATGCTTGTACTATGGGTATTTCGGAGGTAGGTCGCAGCCCAAACTGGACAGATAGTACAACAGGGTGCTTTTTTAGCGTATAATATGGTCGCGTACATCGTTGTGCTCTAGTCAATGTGTATAAATCAAGCACTGGGCTGGGGGCAATAATGATTGACGAGGCAACTTTACGGCATCTCTACCTGGATGAGAAGCGCTCGATTCGCGCAATTGCAATCCTTACTCAGATGCCAGTTCATACTGTGCGCGAGCTGCTTGGGCAATATCAGATTCCACGTCGCACTGCCGGATTCCAGCCGGCCCACCCTGCCCCCACCACACTTGATGAAGCAACACTACGGCGCATGTACCTGGAGGATATGCGTTCGATTCGCGAGATTGCCACGTCGCTCGATCTTTCTACACGCAGCGTCTACGACGCACTTGTGCGATACCGCATTCCACGGCGCAGCGGTGGATATCGCCGGACTGTGGCCCCCGCAGTTTCCCCAGAGCAGCAAGGTACACTGACCGAAACGACTTTGCGCCGCCTCTACGAGCAGAATGGTGAGTCGATCGCATCGATTGCGCAGTCGCTCGGCTGCCCGCCTTCGCGCGTACGCGACGCCCTGGTGCGGTGGAACATCCCACGCCGCCGCCGCGGACGACGTTACGGTACAGTTTAAATCCACTACCGCCATACGCGTGGCTTGTAGATACACTGAGCCTTCATCCATCGCCACGATCACGGTCGCAGGCGCTTCTTGCGCCGTGGCAATCAATTGTCCAAGCTGAACTTCGAACTCAGCACCAGTAGCTCCACTGCGCGACTTGAGGACCTGGGCCGGTCGGTGATAGGGGCAAAACACAGCGCGAACACGTGTAATTTGAAGATTCGATGTGTCACGGCAACTTATTGTGCAACGTTTATCGGTTTTGCCCATAAGGGCTAGAGCCGCACTGTACATTAAGCACAAATTGGGTCGAGAAAATCTAGCAAATATGTACAAAGTATCTATTGACTCTGTGCGCGGGCAAGGTAGAATTACTGGTGTAATGGCAAGACATTCTGATGCCTAGAAGCCAGCCAGCAAAGTGTATTCGCCAACAGCGGCCAATGGCACAGTGTCGTGCCGCACAACAGCGACAAAGGCGTTCTCATGAGCTACCAGTACAAACGGAATGATATTCGGGTGATTGTGTGCGATGTTTGCCAGGATTTTAGCTGGGAAAGCGATCACCGATGGCGGCCGACTCAACAAAGCACAGCAGAGCAACCCATGCACCTGTGCCCAAACTGCCGGCGCGTGGCTGTATGGTGCTCTGCGCACCAGCAATATCATCTGCCTGATACATTCCATCGGCATGCCTGCGCTGACTGTGGCGGGCTCTTCACAAGCATCGTGCGCGAGCGAATTACGCGCTGCCCGTCGTGCTGCCGGGCGGCGGGCCCTCTCCCTGTACAGCAGGCGATAGCGCCCGTTACGAAACAGCGCACATGGATGCAGGCACTCTTCACAGCACGAGGGAATGAACGCCACTAGCGCGCAGAGATTTCAACCAAAAACGTCACCTGGAACAAGGCTCCAGGTGACGTTTTTGGTTGTTCATCGTTATGAACTAATAGGTCAGAGCGCGGGCGGGTTTGCGGGGCGGCTTGGCATCATTTTTGCGCGCGGCGTATTGTGCATCGAGCCAATTGCTTACGGCCTCAGCAAGCGCATCGTGCAATTCACAATCAGCAGATTGGTTCGCTACCAGCCGGCGCTGCTCGAACAGCGCGTATACCATATTGCTATGCTCGTCGTCGAGAAAAATCGTGAACTCACCATCGTCAAAATAGGTGATCTGATGGGGCTGCGCCAGTTGACGGGGCAAATCGGCAATCACGCGCTGGGCTTCGCACAGGCTGGTGATATCCTCGGCGTACTCCTGATCGAGCGGGGTGCTGGCCATAGTTCCTCCGCAAGCGCAACGCAGCCAGACTAAAGCGTGCGCACAATTGTTGTGGCTACTAAAGTATAGCGCGCCTGATCTAAAGAACTTCTAAAGAAGCTCGCCGTTGGTCTAAAGGTTTTCTAAGGGGTTTATTCCAGGTCAGTTTGCCGGCTGCCCTGGCAGCTATTGCGCATCAGGCGTGGCAAAGCGGTAGCCAATACCCGGCTCGGTCAGGATGAAGCGTGGTCGGGCAGGCTCTGGCTCAATTTTGCGGCGCAGCTGGCTGATGAAGACGTGCAGATTCTGTACATTTTCCTCGTAGCCCGCACCCCAGACATGCTGAAGCAGCCAGCTGTGCGTTAGCACCCGCCCGGCCTGGCCAACGAGCGCGCTCAGCAGATCGTACTCAGTCGGCGTGAGGCGCACATCTTCACCGTCGCGGGCAACACGCCGGCGCGCCAGATCGATACTCAGATCGCCAACGACAAGCTGGGCCGGGCTAGCCTGGCGCTGGCCGGCATGGCGCAGTGCGACCCGCACCCGCGCAAGCAGTTCGTGGGGGCTGAATGGCTTGGTAAGATAATCGTCGGCGCCTAGATCAAGCGCTCGCACCTTTTCCATCTCTTGATCGCGCGCCGACAGCACGACAATTGGCATATCGCTCCAGCTGCGCAGCTGGCGGCACACTTCTACACCATCCATATCGGGCAAATTCAAATCCAGGATCACAACAGCTGCCGCGTCGCTGGCAGCCATGTCAAGGCCTTCTTCGCCGCTCGCCGCCACGCTCACCCGGTAGCCGCGCTCGCGCAGGCTGGAGCGAAGCAGGCGGCGAATATACACGTCGTCGTCGATGACTAGGATGTGTGGTGCTGCCACAGCAGCCCCTCCTTCTGGGGAATGTCGGCGTGCAGGGGCAGGCGGATGCGCACGAGCGTGCCGCCGCCAACACGATCAAAAATTGCGATTGTGCCAGCATGAGCTTCGATCAAGCCCTTGCAAATAGCCAGCCCTACGCCGGCGCCTTGCAGACTGGCCGGGTGTGCGTGTGCCGGGCGATAAAATTTTTCGAACACGCGCGTATGCTCGCCTGCTGGTATGCCTGGACCGCGATCACCAACCTGCAATTCCAGCGTACCGGGGTGTAATTCAGCGGCGATCATAATCGGGGTAGCGGCAGGAGTATAGATCAGCGCATTTTGCAGCACATTCCATAAGACCTGCTCAAGCT
>LJCR01001839.1 GCA_001399705.1 Kouleothrix aurantiaca | reverse complement strand
GCCCAAGCCCGATAAACTTGACGTAACGCTGAACGACATGATCGCTGCCGTGCAGCGCCGCATGCAGCTGCTTATGCCGCTGGAGCCGCCCGACGTACCCTTGCCCGCGCCCAAGATCATCACTGTGCCCGAAATGGCGGGGCGCATCCGCGACCGGCTGGCGCAGCAGGAATGGCTGAGCTTCGAGGATGTCCTGTCGGTGGCGGCGCTGCGCGTGGAAGTGGTCGTGGCGCTTTGGGCGGTGCTTGAGCTGCTGAAGCGCCGCGCTGTGGTGGTTGAGCAGCAGGAGCTGTTTGGCCCGATTATGATCGGGCGCGGCGCAAACCTGAGCGCAACCGACCTGCATGCGCTGGGTATTGAGGAGTAAAGCGGATCGGGCTTCTGAATGAGATGTGCTGCTGAGGGATGTGATACAATACATAAGCGCAGTGGGGATGGTCGATAAAGTCTTCATCTATAGCCTAGGTAAAGTGTGTTAGAACAGCCCCCTTCCAAAGCCAACTCGCCCGCACCAGATCTGGCGCGCAACCTGCCGCTTGGCGATTTGCTGGCGTTAGGCACACAGCTGCGCGCCGATATTCCCCCCGAAGCATTGCTGCAAGAAGTTGCCGACGTTATTTCCACCGTGCTGGGCTACCCGCAGGTGTATGTGCGCCTGCGCCACCCCGACACCGACGAGCTTGAGGCGGTGGCGTTTGCCGGCCTGCCCGAGCCGCAGGTCGCCCAGCTGCGCGCGAACCCGACCGCGCCGGCTTTCTACCAGGCGCTGCTCCAGCCGCGCTACCGGCTGAGCGAGTCGTATTTAATACCTGCCGGGCGCAGCGTTGAGCGCGAGCTACAACAGGCGAATGACGCCTCACGCGACTCCAGTGCGCGCGATCATGGCATTTTGCTGGTGCCGCTGCGCGGGCGTGGCGAACGACTCGCTGGCGTGATCTACGTCGAGCCGCCGGCCGACGGCACCCTGCTCGATCCTTCAAGCATCCAGATCCTCGAAGCAATTGCGCGCCAGGCCGCGCTGGCGCTGGAGAATGCACGCCTGGCCGCGCGCGGCGCACGCCTGCTGGCGAAAGAGCAGCTGCTGGCCGAACTGGGTCGTGATGTCAGCAATACGCTCGACCTCGACACGATTTTGAACCGCACCGTCGAGCGGCTGGAAGTCGCCTTTCAGGGCGGCGCGATTTCGCTGCTGAATGACGCTGGCGAGCTTGAGATTGTGGCGACTGTCGGCAAAATCGACGACGCTGCGCGCCAGGTGCGGTTGCGCGTCGGCGAAGGCATCTGCGGCTGGGTGGTCGAGCGCGGCCTGCCGTTTCTTTCCAACGATACGTGGAACGAAACGCGCGTGCCGCCGGCCGGGCGCGATATCGGCACCAACCGCGCAATTCGCTCCTATATCGCCGTGCCGCTGCGCACCGGCGGGCGCGTGCTTGGCGCACTCAGCGTTGAGTCCGATCAGCCAAACGCCTTTACC
>LJCR01001838.1 GCA_001399705.1 Kouleothrix aurantiaca | reverse complement strand
CACCAGCGCTGAATCGAACCACTCTGGCTGCGGCGGCCAGGTCGGCGGCAGCGGGCAGCCGCCGGGGATGATAACTGAGGGCTCGTACGCGACCAGCACGCGCTGCTTTTGCGCGAGCAGGTCAGCCGCCGCCGCGGGGGCGTCGGCGATCGCGATGCTCTCGCCACTATCAAGCCGGCGCATCTCATCGCCGTCGCGGTAGATCAGCACTGCTCGCGGGTCGGCCGCCAACGCTTTCTGGGCGGCTTTGTGCTCAGCGAGCGAGGGGGGCGTTGTGGTTGTTGATGGTTTCGGCATTGGTGTCCTCGATCGGCGGCGGCTAGTTCCAAACATTCCGAGTTTCAAACTTTCATTTCGGGTTTCAGACTTTATTCCTGCGTGATGATGCCGGCCAGGTGCGCCGGTGTCGCGTGCTCGGCCAGGGTAAGCATCAAGGCTCGCTTGCCTGCCCTGAGCGCCTCGGCGAGCCCCAGGGCGCACACGTCGTGCGCGGCCAGGAGCGACCAGACGGTCGCCAAGACCTGCTCCAGTATGAGGAGTGGCGGCATCTCGCACGGCGGCGGCGGAAATAGCAGCCACTCTTGTCTTGTGGCAGGAGGCTCCAGCGGCTGAACCCCGCCGATACCTCGATCATGATCTGGCGCCCCGGCCCCACGTGCGACATGGACCAGACCAGGAACGGCCGGGGCGTCGCGGCGCTGTGCGGCCACAGCGCGGTCAAGCGCCCGGATGACGGGCGTCGCGCTCTTCGTCATCCGCCGCGCCCAGTCCACGATTTTGGCCCGGATCTGTGGCGGTCCATCAGGGCCCCTTGTGCCGCCTGACCCAGTCACGCCCGTCGCGCGCGAAGTTCGGCGACATGCAATGCAGCCGCCCGTTTACCGCCCTGACCGCGTTGATGCCCTGGACCTTGATCAGTGACTATCCCAGGTCGGCCAGCTCTTTTGGGAAGGCGGGAAGCGGCTCGGTTCGTTGCGCCATCGCCACCTATCCCTCCGCCAGGAGGCCGAGGAGCTGGCTGTTCAGCCGCGCGAAGTCCCGCGCGGCGCCGGTGATGCGGCACACCTGCTCGGCCGCCAGGTCCAGCGCCACTCTAAGCGGCGCGGACACCAGCGCCGTTAACTCGGCGTCGCCAGTGCAGCGCTCGACGGGCACGCGGCCGGGCGTATCGACCGCGCAGGCAAGCTGCTGGTTGTCGATCCAGATGCCGGCCTGAACTCTCACAAACGCCTGGTCATCACCCGGCCGGCGCGGCGCAGCTACGCTGAGCCACACCTGGGTCGGCCCGGCGGTCAGCAAAACGACGCTGGTCGCCCCGTCGACAAACCGCGCACGCGGATCGTCTGCCGTGGCCTTGCGCCATGGGAGCACCGTGAGGTCGATGTCGTCTGGCGGCAGCGGCGGCAGCGCCGTCGGCGGGAGGAGGTCCAGATCAGGCCGGCCGATCGGGTTCTGGATCAAAATATGATAGAGCGC
>LJCR01001837.1 GCA_001399705.1 Kouleothrix aurantiaca | reverse complement strand
GCTCATTCGGCAGCTCGGGCTATGGCTCGCGGGCGAATACCCTGCCGCGCCCCGGCTCGCCCGCGCGCGTGAACACACCCAGCCGCGCCACACCAAGCCGCGGTGGCACGCCCGCCAGCGACGCGGCGCGCTCCGCCAACTTTTTCGCCGGGCAGAAAGTGCGCCACGGCACCTTTGGCGACGGTGTGGTAGTCAGCTCCAAGCTGGTCGAGAACGACGAGGAAGTGACGGTTGCGTTCGCCGGCAAGGGCGTGAAGCGCCTGCTCGCCAGCTTCGCCAAGCTCGAAAAAGCGGAATAAACTGGGGAAGAATTTCACCGCAGAGGCGCAGAGGACACAGAGAAAGAATTTACCCCAGAGGCGCAGAGGACGCAGAGTTTAGGGAATGTGTACTGTTCCTGGTTCTGCGGTTCTGTGGTTCCGTTGCAAGTTGCAAGTTGCAGGTTGGCAGGTTGAAGATCGCAGCCTACTGCCAACTGCCTACTGCACTCCAGTCGGTTCTCGGTTCTTGACAGGGGCAGGCAATGCTCGCAGCATTTGGCGGCCTGGGTATCGGGCTGGTCTGGGGCTGGGTGGCGGTGCACCTCCTGCGTGGCGCGCGCCGCGCGCGGGCACTGCGCACCCTGATCGGGCTGGCGCTTCAGGTCGCGCTGCTGCGCTGGCTGGGCACGCCACTCATGCTCGCAAGCCTCTTCGCCGGGCTGCTGGCGAGTGGCATGACCTACTGGGTCTGGCAATATTCACTGGCTCAGCGTTTCAGGGAAGACTAGCGCCGCATTGTACTGGGGAGGGGCTATGACCGACCCGACCACCAAGTCGATCATTCAGCTGCTGGGCGCGTTCGCGTTTGGGGTGATCATTGGCTGGCGTGTCTACTTCACCGACCGCTACCGCACCGGGGCGGTCGACTTCAACGACATTGCGACGGTGATTGGGATCGTGGGCGGCGGGGCGATTCTGGCGCTGTTCCAGGCCGGCACCGACCTGTTTGGCGCATATGGCATCGGCCTGGCGCTGGGCTTTTTCGCCTACCATTTGCGGCTGGCGAGCATGGTCGCACGATCGTCAAACTTCGACCAGGATTTTTTTATCGACGGCCGGCGCAAAAAGGTTTCCGACGACGAGTTCATCCCCGACTATGTGCGGTCGACCACGACGGCAATGGGTGACGTGACCCTGCCGCGCAAGCCCGATGGCAGCGGCGGCGGGCCGAACTGAATAGGGGATGGGAGATGGGAAATAGGGGATGGAAAAGACCGCTTCCATCCCCTTTTTTTGCGCCAGAAATAAATAACGTCAAATCTCGTTGAACACGTTTTCTCTGTCATTCTGAACCCTTCGGCTACGCTCAGGGTAAACTCAGCGTCAGCGGAGTGAAGAATCTCCTATCCATAGCACCAAGAGATGCTTCGCTTCGCTCAGCATGACAATTCCGAAGTAATCATCCGTGTTAGGCATAATCTGCGCCATCTGTGGA
>LJCR01001834.1 GCA_001399705.1 Kouleothrix aurantiaca | reverse complement strand
GGGCCGATGGCGCGGCGATCGAGCTTGGCGCGTGGACGCACGCAAACAACCAGCAGTGGAAAATTTCGAACACAGAAAAAGGCTGGTCGCGCATCGACGCGCGGGTGAGTGGCCGCGCACTCGCCACCTGCGACGGGCTGAAGCAGGTCACGTTCAAGGCTGGCACCGCCTGCCAGCAGTTCCGCCTGCAGCCGCTTGGCGCGCTCGCCATCGCCAATGTGAATAGCGGCAAGCCACTGGCGAAAGCGCCGAACGACGACACCATTGTGCAGTTGGGCAAGGCCGGCACGCCCGCCGCGACATGGCAGTGGGAACATCAGGCCGACGGCTACTACCACGTCGTGCAGGATGGCGGCTGCCTGACCCGCGCCGCTTCCAGCGCGGGCCTTACCCGCCAAACGTGCGGCAGCGACGCCACCCAGCTCTGGCGCTTCGATATGCTCAACGACGGCACGATCCGGCTGGTCGCCAGCGACACCGGCAAGGTCATCGACATCGCGAACTGCCTGTCGGCGAATGGCACGCGCGCGCAGCAGTGGATCTGGCTGAACAACTTCTGCCAAAAGTTCCGCCTGCTGCCGGGGTAGGTTGCAGGTTAGCAGGTTGCACGTTTACAGGTTGGCAGGTTGCAGGTTACAGGTTGCACGTTTACAGGTTGCAGGTTGCAGGTTGCCAGTTTCTTGGCTCCTGATTCCTGGTTCTTCGGTTCCGTTGCAGGTTTGCAGGTTACAAGTTCTCAGGTTGCAGCTTACGTTCACTGCCAACTGCTTCCTGCCGACTGCTCGGTTCCCGGTTCCGTGGTTCTGTGGCTCTCGCCCTTCGATACGCGCTGCGCGCTACTCAGGACGAGGTTCCTGACCCTGTTCTGCGGTTCCGTAGTTCTCGGTTCTGCGGTTCCGTGGTTCTCGGTTCTTGGTTCTTGGTTCCGTGGTTCTCGGTTCTGCGGTTCATCAACTCAGCACTCAACACTCAAACCTTCTATAGCACGAGGTGAAACATGACCCAGGGTTCTTCTTCTGCGCGCATCACGCTCGACAACGAGCGCGTGGTCGGCGCGATCTCGCCCTTCCTGTTTGGCGGCTTTGCCGAGCACATGGGCCGCTGCGTTTACGGCGGCATGTACGACCCCGAGTCGCCCCAGGCCGACGAGCAGGGCTTTCGCCGCGATGTGCAGGCGGCCCTGCGCGAAATGGGCATCAGCATCCTGCGCTACCCCGGCGGCAATATGCTCAGCGGCTACGACTGGCGCGACGGCGTCGGCCCGAAGGATCAGCGCCCGCGCCGCCGCGAGCTGGCCTGGCAGTCGATCGAGACCAACCAGTTCGGCACGAACGAGTTCATCGAATACTGCCGCGCCACCGGCATCGAGCCGATGCTGGGCGTGAACATGGGCACCGGCACGATCGCCGACGCCGCCGCGCTGGTGGAATACTGCAACGCCCCCGCCGGCACCAAGTACGCCGACATGCGCGTGGCC
>LJCR01001835.1 GCA_001399705.1 Kouleothrix aurantiaca | reverse complement strand
GGACATACGAGCCAACACCAAAGGCGCTCAGGCCGGCCAGCACATACCAGCCATTGCTCGTCGCCACATACAGCATCGCCAGAAACACGCTGAACAGCAGCAGCGCCGCGCCCAGGTCGCGCTGAAAGATGATCAAGCCCATGGCCATACCCCACATGCCCACCAACGGCATCAGGTAGGGCAGCGGCGGCAGCGTCAGCGGGCCAAGCTGGTAGCCCTGCGACACCACTTCGCGATGCTCGTTCAGGTAGGAAGCGAGGAAAATGACCAGAATGATTTTCAGCAGCTCGGAAGGCTGGAAGCTGAACAGGCCCAGGTTGAACCAGGCGCGCACGCCGCTGCCGTTCGGGTCGCTGCCGAACGCAAAGGTCGCCACAATCAGGCCGATGCCGATCGTCAGCCATGCGTAGCGGTGATGGTCGAGCCAGTCCATCAGCGAGGTGCGGAAATACTGGCGAAACAGCTGATCCCACGGCACAAACAGAATGATGCTCAGCACCACCACGCCGATTGTCACCCACAGCGACTGCTTGGCATCCACGCCGGTGTAGGCAACTGAGTCAACTGCCGCCAGGCTCGGCTCAAGCCGCGCGGTAATCATCAGGCCCATGCCCGCCAGCAGCGCCACCAGCGGCAGCAGCAGTTGGTCGGCCTTGGGCGTGCGCAGGCTCATGCCCACCGAGATGCCCAGAAATAAAAGAAAGGGCAGCACCGACGGCCACAGGATGTCGACCACGCCGCGCACGGTGGGGATGAACTCCTGCGTGCGCGTGACGCTCACCACCAGCATGTAGCCGGCCGCGAAGAACAGCAGCACCGTCACCAGCAGCTGCAGCTCAATGCCGCGCAGGTTGCGAGGATAGCGTAGCATGTTTCACCTGGGGGTTGGGGGTTAGGGATTGGGGGATAGGAAGCGGTGATTGAAACGCCAGTCCCTATTCCCCATCTCCCAACCCCTTATACATTGAACAGGAAGTGGCAGACATCGCCATCTTTGACGATGTAGGTTTTGCCTTCCATGCGCACGGTGCCCTGTTTCTTGGCCTCGGGCATGCCGCCAGCGCGAATCAGGTCGTCGTAGGCGACGATTTCGGCGCGAATAAAGCCGCGCTGGATGTCGGAGTGAATCGCGCCGGCGGCCTCGACGGCGGGCGTGTTGCGCCGGATCGTCCAGGCACGCACCTCGTCAGGCCCGGCCGTCAGGAAGCTCATCAGGCCCAGCAGCGTGTACGACGAGGCGATCACGCGGTCGCGCGCGGCGGCGGTGATGCCCAGATCTTCCATAAACACTTGCGCGTCATCGTCGTCGAGCTGGGCCAGCTCGGCTTCGATCTTGCCCGCCAGCGCTACCATGTCGCTATTCTTGTGCTCATAGGGGAAGCTGGGCGGGTTTTTGATCTGGCTCTCGCCCATATTCACCACCAGCAGCATCGGCTTGGCGGTGAGGAACTGGTAGCCGCGCAGCACCTGCGCTTCC
>LJCR01001836.1 GCA_001399705.1 Kouleothrix aurantiaca | reverse complement strand
CAACGTCCAGGAGCCCTACAGGGCTGACCTGGAGTCGCTGGCCGGGGAGCTGGAGCAGACCACCCCGCGTAGCGCGCGGCGGCTGGAGGAGCTGGCCGAGGAGCTGGGCGCCGTGAGGGGCGGCCTGCTCCAGCAGACGGCCGCCCGCAACCCGGCGGCGGCCGAGGCGATCGACGCGATCACCGACCAGATCGACGCGCATCTTGGAGTCTAAGCAGACCGACAAGGCATGCCAGGCCCTGCGTCAGGGCCTGGCCTCGTGCAGCTCGCCTCCGGCGACATACATCGGAGCATTCCAATGGCACAGAGCACCAACCACCGCGTCCAGCGAGACGGCCACAGCCTCCTTGTGCTGGAGACCCGGCAGGACGACGGCAGCCACACGTTCGAGATCGCCGACGGCCGGGCCATCGTTCCGTTCGGTGTTTCAGTGATCTACGACCCCGCGCTGCCACCGCCAAACCAGCTCAAGATGTACACGCCGGCGAGTTGGAGCGACGGGCTGCTGGTGCAAGATCTCCGCTGCGTCCTGGCGATGCTCGCCGAAGCCGCCGACCGCGCAGACACGCTCAATAGCACCTGCTGAGTGCCTGCGTGCTGAGGACGTCGCAACCAGCTATGATCCACGCCCCTCTTTTCTATTTCGCCATAGGCAAGCGTCCCGCCAGGCGCGACCTTGAGCTGGCAGTGCGCTGCGGCCAGGACGCGTTCCTGATCATCGCCGGCTCGCGCGGCGCGCGCTACGTGCGCGAGTGGGCCTGCCAGCGCGGCGGTATACGCTATTGCTATGACAATGGGGCCTGGCCCCCCTCGTCGCCCGATAGGCTGCCGCTGCCGGGTTATATCCAGACGCTGATCGATGACTACGACGGCTATCTTCCGCGCTTTGACTGGGCCCCGAGCTACGACGTGATCGGCGATGCGACCGCCGGCATGCGCAACTATCCCCTGATCGTGCAGGCAATTATGGCTGCGACGCGCGACCCGGGCCCGCCGATCGTGCCGGTTATCGCCTACCCCGACGGCCTGCGCGATGCGCTGGGACACGACCGGCACGCCGCGGCGGCGGTGCTCGACCACCCTTCGCCGCTCGACTTCGCGAGCCCGGCGTTTCTCGACTACCTCGACGCCGTCTGTGCGACTCCTGGGATCATGTACAGCGAGCCGCGGCCGCTGGTCCCGCGCGTGGCAATCGGCGGCATGGTCGTCGCGCGCTACAGGGCCGCCTCGATCGCCTGGTATGAGCGCCTGATCGCTGACCTGGAGCAAGCCGATGTGGTCGACCTGTTCTGGCGATCGCTGCACCTCTTCGGCGTGGGGAGGCCCAGCCTCACACTCCGCAGCGGCTGCGTGCTGTCGTTCGACAGCTCGGGCCCGGCCGCCATGGCCAAGAACGGCTGGCAGAAGATCGCGCCAAGCTACGACCCCGTCTACGGCCTCAGCCCCGCCAAGCTCCAGCGCTCGCGCGAGGCGCGGC
>LJCR01001833.1 GCA_001399705.1 Kouleothrix aurantiaca | reverse complement strand
CTTCGCCGAAGTGCCAGCCGTGATCTGGGACGTGCAGCGCATGGGCCCGAGCACCGGCCTGCCCACGCGCGTTTCGCAGGGCGATGTGCTAACCGCCTACACACTCGGCCACGGCGACACGCGCCACGTCTGCCTCCTGCCCGGCACCATGCGCGAGTGCTTCGAGTTCGGCTACCAGGCCTTCGACCTGGCCGAGCGCTTGCAGACGCTGGTGTTCGTGCTGAGCGACCTCGACCTGGGTATGAACAACTGGATGACTGAGCCGTTCGACTACCCCGAGACGCCGCTGGACCGCGGCAAGGTGCTGAATGCCGACGAGCTGAAGCAGATCGAAAAATGGGGCCGCTACCTCGACACCGACGGCGACGGCATTCCCTACCGCACGCTGCCGGGTAACACCAACCCGCGCGCAGCCTACCTTTCGCGCGGCACCGGCCACAACGAGTTCGGCCAGTACAGCGAAAAGCCGGCCGACTGGCAGAACAACCTCGACCGCCTGTCGCGCAAGCACGAGACGGCGCGCACGCTGGTTCCCGCGCCGGTTGTCGATACGGTTGAAGGCGCGAAGATCGGCATTATCGCCTATGGTTCGACCGATGCCGCCGTACAGGAAGGCCGCGACCGCCTGAAGAAGGAAGGCGTCGCCACCAGCTACATGCGCCTGCGCGCGCTGCCACTCACCGAGTCGGTGCGCGATTTCGTGGCCGCGCACGATCATGTCTACGTCATCGAGCTGAACCAGGACGGCCAGATGCACCAACTTGTGCAGCTGCACGCGCCCGACTTTGCCAGCAAGGTTCGCTCGGCGCGGATCTGCAACGGCCTGCCGCTGAGCGCGCGTTTTGTGGTCGAGGCGATAACTGAGCAGGAAAGCAAGTAGCCAGCGCGGCGCATGTTTGCTGCGACGAGGAGATACACAGCAATGACAACCGAAACCAAGCCGGCGAACGGCCGGCCAGCAAATACCAACATCATCGGCCTGACGCAGGTTGAGTATCGCGGCGGCGACTCGACTCTGTGCCAGGGCTGCGGCCACAACTCGATCACCAGCCAGATCATCGCGGCGGCGTTTGAGCTGTCGCTGCAGCCCAGCCAGCTCATCAAAATGAGCGGTATTGGCTGTTCCAGCAAAACGCCGGCCTACTTCCTGAACCGCTCGCATGGCTTCAATACCCTGCACGGGCGCATGCCGTCGGTGACCACCGGCGCGGTGCTGGGCAACCGCAAGCTGCTTGCGATTGGCGTCAGCGGCGACGGCGACACCGGCAGCATTGGCCTGGGCCAGTTCAAGCACATGGTGCGCCGCAATGTACCGATGGTCTATATCGTCGAAAATAACGGCGTCTACGGCCTCACCAAGGGCCAGTTCTCGGCCACGGCCGACGTAGGGCAGCAGCTGAAATATGCTGGCACAAATGTCCTGCCGCCGATCGACGTCTGTGTCGAGGCGCTGGTGGCCGACTGCGGCTTTGTGGCG
>LJCR01001832.1 GCA_001399705.1 Kouleothrix aurantiaca | reverse complement strand
CGCCAGTGGTTGGCTCGTCGAGCAGCAGCACGGCGGGTTTGTGGATGAGCGTGCAGGCCAGCGCGAGTTTCTGTTTCATGCCGCCCGAAAGCGCGTCGGCGCGGCGCGACTGGAACGGGCCAAGCTGGCTGAAGCCCAGCAGGCGCTCGATCAGCGCGGCCTGATTGGCACGCGGCACGCCGTAGGCATCGGCGAAAAAGCGCATATTCTCGCGCACCGTCAGGTCGCCATACAGGCTGAAACGCTGCGGCATGTAGCCCAGCCGCCGCCGCACGCGCTCGGGGTCACGCGCCACGTCGATGCCCATCACGGTGGCCTGGCCGGCGTCGGGGCGCAGCACACCGCAGAGCATGCGCAGCGTGGTGGTTTTGCCCGCGCCGTCGGGGCCAACCAGCCCGTAGATGCGGCCGGCCGGCACCTGCAGGTTGAGCCCCGCGACGGCATGCACCGCGCCGAAGCTGCGCGACAGGTCTATCGTTTCGATTGCGACACTATCTTGCATGGCCATTCCTGACACGATGACACACTGACACGACGACGTTGCACGTTTCATCGCGTCAGCATGTCATCTCTTCACCCTGTCACTCCACAATCGCGGCGTCGGCGGGCATACCGGGCTTGAGCGCGTGGTCGGCGTTGGGCAGCTCGACGCGCACCGCAAACACGGTGGTCGCGCGCTCGTCCTTGGTTTGCACATTGCGCGGCGTGAACTGCGCTTCCTGCGAAATGAAGGAGACGGTGCCCTTGAATGTGCGGCCCGGGAAGCTATCGACCGTTACGTCAACTGGCTGGCCCTGGCGCACGCGGCCAATGTCGGTTTCGCCGATGTAGAGCGTCAGGCGCACGCTGTCGAGCGAGCCGATGGTCATCAGCGACGCGCCCGGGATGGCCTGCTCGCCCTCGTGGATGCTGCGGCTGAGAATCAGGCCGCCGCGCGGCGCGTTGAGCGTGGCTTTGGCGATCTGAACCTCGACCTGGCGCTGGTTGGCGCGCGCCTGGGCGAGCTGCGCCTCGGCGGCCTGCACCTGCTCGGGGCGGGCGCCCGTGCGCGCCAGGATCTCGCGCCGCCACTGGTTGACTGAGGTGCGGTTGGTGGTGAGCACCAGAGTCGACTGGCCCACCAGCGCCATGGCCGCCAGACCGACCACTGTCTTTCCCGCGCCGGGCGGCAGCACCACCACGCCCGAGCCGCCACGCGCCGCGCCACCAGCATAGAACGCCTCGGCGGCGGCGCGCTGATAGTCGCGCAGGTGCACGGCATCTTCGCGCAGCGCCAGGGTAAACGCCTCGCCCTCAACATAGCCCGCCACATCGTCGACCGGCCAGCCAGCCGCGAGCAGCGCTTGCTTGAGCAGGCCACGGTGCGCGTCGGGCACGGCGTAGCCGGCGGGCACGGCGTAGCCGGCGGGCGCGGCCTCGCCCAGCAGCGCGGCAATGTCGGGCCGCACCGCCAGCTCGGCCAGCAGCGCGCCATCGCCGG
>LJCR01001831.1 GCA_001399705.1 Kouleothrix aurantiaca | reverse complement strand
GTCGACGCCTAGCTGCTCGGCGTTCAGCATCGCGAGCAGGTGGCGCGCCAGGCCGACGCGCAGCGGGAAGTTGACCGGCTGCACGAAGTTCAACGGCATCGGCACATTGACCTGGATCGGGTCGCCCTCCGTGATTGTGTAGGGCATGCCCTCATCGTCATTGAACTGGACATAACCCATCAGCGTCGCGTCGTCCTGCTGGGCGGCGGGCGCGCTGAAACGCACCTGGCCGGTCCACCCGTCGCGGAACCACCAGGCGTTGACCTCCGGGAACACGTCGGCGAACATCAGGTTGTACCAGAAATCCCACGCGGACGGCGCCTGGTGCGGCCGCTCCACGCGCATCTCGCCCCCCATCCAGAGCCTCGCCACGCGCTGGGTCAGCTCAATCCCGGTGCCGAGTCGCGGCATGTACACGTGGCCGGGGGCCACGATCTCCTGTTTGCTTTGTTGAGACATAGTGCTTTACTCCAGATTATTGTTCTGGGGCGCGAGTATGACACGCGCCCCGCGGCTTGTCAAGGGTTATCGCTGCGCCAGCCGGTTGAACAGCGCCGCCAGACGCTGGCCGACCGCTTTGGGCATTTCGTCAAGTGAGTTGATCGCGGTCCAGTTGCCGGCTCCCCACAGCTCGTCCATCAGCTCCTTATTGGCGCCGTGGCCGAGGAAGATACCGAATGTCACGACGCCGCGCTTGCGCGCGTCTTTCAGCACGGCAGCCGTCTGCGCCTGATCTTCCACCTGGCCGTCGGACAAGCCGACGAACAGCCGGTTGGCCTCCTCGCCGCCGCGCAGCGCGGTGACCGCGAGGCCCGCCGTGCGCGAGAGCGACGTCCCGCCCAGGTTCACCTCAGTCAAGGCGGCCGCGCGCCCCGGGTCGAACGATGGCTCGTCCATCGCCTTGAACTGCGCGTCCGTCGAACCGAACCCGCGCGACTCGTATGGAATATCCAGCAGCTCAAACGTATCGCCGAGCACCATCATCGAGTCGTAGAGCGCGCCCGATTGGATGTGGTAGCCCATACTGCCCGAGAGGTCCACGGCCACCGACGCGCGGAACGATGTCTGCGGCAGGGTCTTGGATTGCGTGCGGACGTTCTGCTGGCCCGCCGCCGCGCGCAGGATCCGCCGCCTATCGAGCTGCCCCTCCGGCAAATTGCGCAGGCGCCTCTCGACGTCGGCGCGAATCGCCTGGAGCACCGTAGCCATCTTCCCGGCGACCTTCTTGTGCTCGGGCCTGCGGCCCTTCCACTTGTTGACGGTCGTCGCACCGGCCCTGGGCATGCCGACTTGCACGCCCTCGATCCGGCCATCGACTGTCTTGTAGCGCTGCTTGGCCGAGCTGCGGTTGCCCAGCGGCTGGTGCAGCGCCGCGCCCAGCACCTCGACGCGCGATTCGACCCGGATACCCGAATCGAGCGCCGAGACCGCCTCGCGCTCCGCCGCGGCAAGCACGTCGGCGAGCTGGGCCTTGGTGAAT
>LJCR01001830.1 GCA_001399705.1 Kouleothrix aurantiaca | reverse complement strand
CACCTACGCCGGCAAGGTCATTCTGGTGCCGACCACCAACATCATCCTGAAGTGGAACCGCAGCGAAACCGGCGCGCACCGGCTGGACGAGAACCTGTCCGAGATCTCGCTGATCACCAAGGATGCGTTCGAGCCGTCGCTGCCGCTCTCGGTGGTGGTGCATATCGACTACCGGCAGGCGCCGCTGGTGATCCAGCGCTTCGGCGACGTGAAGCGCCTGGTCGAGCAAACCCTCGACCCGATGGTGTCGGCGTATTTCAAGAATATCGGCCAGACGCGCACGCTCATCCAGCTCATCCAGGATCGCAGCGTGATCCAGAGCCTGTGGGGCGAGCAGATGCGCGAGAAGTTCGCGCACTACAACCTCGAGCTGGAAGAAGTGCTGATCGGCACGCCAACCTCGTCGCAGGGCGATCAGAAGATCGAGCAGATCCTGACGCAGCTGCGCGCGCGCCAGATCGCCGAGGAGCAGATCGAGACCTACAACCGGCAGGAAAAAGCCGCCGTCAAGGAGCGCGAGCTGCGCGAGGCCGAGTCACGCGCGCGGCAGCAGCAGGCGCTGACCGAGTCGGAGATCAGCATCACCGTGCAGAGCAACCAGGGCAAGGCCGAGTATCAGCGCTCGCTGCAGCAGGCCGCCCAGATCCGCGCGCTGGCCGAGGCCGAGGCCGAGAAGGCGGCACGCATCGGTATTGGCGAGGCGATTGCGATCGAGGAGAAGGTGCGCGCCTACGGTGGCCCGCAGTTCCAGGTGACGCAGCAGGTGATGAACCGCTTTGCCGAGGCGATCGAGCACGCCGGGGTGGACGTGGTGCCGCGCATGGTGGTGGGCGGCAATGGCAGCTCAGGCGGCGGCGGCAACCTGATGGAGGGCCTGCTGGCAATGCTGCTCTCCGAGCGCATGGGCACGCCGCTGAACGGCAACGGCAACGGCGCCGGCCCCGAGGTCGAGGCACTGCGCAAGCAGATCCGCGATGGGCTGACGGCCAGCCGCGCGCAGGAAGCGGCGGTTGTGCCAGCCGCGCCGGCTGTGCCGCCCACGACCGTGCCGACCACGCCGCTGGTTCCCAAGAGCTAATCGCGCGCGTTCAGCTCGAGCCACAGGCTGTCTGGGTGGTTCTTTCTATGGGCGGACCTCTGTGTCCGCCCTTTTTGTTTGCATGGAAAGCAGTACGTCCTGCAAACCAGTTTGCTCAGGCCGCAAGGCCGCAGGCAGTACCTCCTGCAAACCAGTTTGCTCAGGCCGCAGGGCCGCAGGCAGTACGTCCTGCAAACCAGTTTGCTCAGGCCGCAAGGCCGCAGGCAGTACGTCCTGCAAACCAGTTTGCTCAGGCCGCAAGGCCGCCGGGGCTCGCGCCGCCCCACCCACTTCGTGGGTACCCGCCCGGCGTCGGGGCTATCGCCCCGAACCCCAAATTTGATGTGGCTGGCTACGACAATGCCAGTGTGTCATGCCTCCGTTGTGCCAAAAAGCTGGCAAC
>LJCR01000184.1 GCA_001399705.1 Kouleothrix aurantiaca | reverse complement strand
GCGGCTATGAGTTGCTGCACGCCGACCGCTACGATGAGGCGCTGGAGGTATTGCGCCATATTCCCTTGCGCTCAGCGATTGTTCCAGAGGCGTTGACCCTGATTGCACGCGTGCACGCCGACCGTGGCGATCTCGAGCTGGCCAGCGCCGAAGTGCAGCGCGCCATCGAAATCGATGCCCTGCACCACGAAGCCTACTTGCTCCTGGGCCTCATTGCCAGCCGGCAGGGCCAGTGGCTCGCCGCCATTCAGCAGCTCGAGCGCGCCCGCTATCTGAATCACGATGCGCCTATCGTTTCGTATTATCTTGCCGAAGCATACCGGCAGGCTGGGCGCGCCGAAAAAGCCATTCAGGAGTATCGTAATACCTTGCAAAAGCTGCAAAAGCATCCGCCGGGGGAATTATTAGACGGCGTGGCCGTGAGTTGGCTCGCTGAAACGTGCCAGCGGCATATCGAATTAATATCGCGCTCGTTATCGAGTAAACTAGGGGCGTAAGGCCCCTTTACTATCTACACTAGTATATGCCAAAGCTATCTGTTACTTCAAAACGCCATACGCCCGCCAGCTTGCTCGCTCATGCCGCGCAGCGCCGAACGGTGCGTAAAGCCAGGCCCAGCTTGGCGCCCGCGGCGCCCGCGCCAAGCAGCGACGAATTGCGCCGCCAGGCTGAGATCGAGCACGATCTGCGATTGGCACGCGATATTCAGCAAGGCTTGCTGCTCGAAGCAGTGCCGCGTTTGCCAGGTTGGGAGATCAGCGCGATTTCGCTCCCAGCGCACGAGTTGGGCGGCGATCTCTATGATTTTCTGCCGATGGCCCATGGCTGGCACGGCATCATGATCGGTGATGTTTCGGGGAAGGGCTTGCCCGCAGCGTTACGAATGGCCGTGGCGCGCACCGTTTTTCGCTACGCGGCCCGGCGCGATGAAGGCCCTGGCTTAACTCTGGCTGAAACAAACAGCGGGATCATATCTGAGATCCCACAGGGAATGGTGACGATGCTCTACGCCAAGCTAGATACCCGCCACGGCGATCTCTGGCTTGCGAATGCGGGGCACAACTACCCAATCATTATAAATGCTCAAGTATCCGAGCTTGAGCTTTCGGGGCTGCCGTTAGGTGTTGACGACGAAGGCCTGTATGAAGAGGCACATGCGTGTATCGAGCCAGGCAATACCGTCGTGCTGTACACTGACGGTGTAGTTGAAGCCGGCCCGCCAGAAGGCGAAATTTACAGCTACACCCGCTTGGAGCACATGCTGCGCGCGAATGCGCATCTCAAGCCGCGCGCGCTGGTGGCAGCGCTGCTGCAAGAACTTCGCACCTGGAATGGCCACCAGCAGGCCGACGATATTACCATGGTTGTGAGTCGTCGGCGATTGGCCGATCTTGGGCACGAACTGCGCAGCATTGCCGACGATGTGCTGGGTACAGATCGCGCCGGCGAACTGTGGCGGGCGCTCGATCTGGAGGCAATGGCGGCGAGCACAGCAGGCTGGGCCGAGCGCATGCCGGCGCTGATCGGCCAGGTGCAAAGCCGGTTTGGGCGCGGGTTTGCCCGCGAGCTGCACGCACAGCTGCGGCTGGCCTTGGAGGAATACCGTTTGGGTGGGGAATGATGCGTGGCCACGAGGCCAATGAGATCGAACAGAATTCTGTAGAATACACATGACTGGCGGAACCATACGCGTCGCCAGGGAGCGACTTTATGACGACGAATGAGCCTCTAAATTTTATGCCGCTCGATCTCGATACTTTCAGCGGGAGCGAGCGGTTTATGGCCGGCACGCGGCTCGGCGCGGCGTTTAGCCAGGGTATTCGGGCCTATTTGCGCGCGGCCTACAGCGACGCAATCGAGCATTTCAAGGCAGCCCTCATTGCTGCGTACGTCGAAGGTGAAGAGCAAGCCCAGATCTTCGACCGCGAGCGCGCGATTATTTATCTGTATATTGGGAACGCGCTAGCATTCCAAGAAGATTGGGAAGGCGCACTGCGCGAATATTTGGAGGCGGTGCAGACCGACCCGGAGCTGGCCGAGGCGCACTATAACCTTGGGGTGGCATTTGCCTCGCGCGGGCAGATCGACCGGGCGATTGCGGCGCTGAAAGAAGCGCTTGAGCACAACCCGCGCCTCTACGAGGCCCACTTCTCGCTGGGGCGCTGCTACCAGCGGCTCGACGATGCCGGGCGTGCATATATTCACTACGACCAGGCGTGTAACGCACGGCCACAGGCCGCCGAGCCGCGCTACTACATGGGCCTGATGCACCAGGATCATGGCGCACACGAGCTGGCACAGCGCTGCTTCACCGAGGCGTTGCGTGTGGAGCCAACCTTTGTTTCGCCCGAGGTGCAGGACGAAGTGCTGGTGATGCGCTCGGAAGAAGAAGTTGCGCAGTGGTACTACCGCCTGAGCCAGGATCTGAAGCACCAGGGCTATGAAGAAGAAGCCGAGCGCATTTACCGCGCGCTGCTGCAGTGGCGGCCGCAGGAATATCAGGCCCACTACCTGCTTGGCAACCTGCTGGCACGCGCGCGCAAGCTCGAACAAGCGCTCGACGAATATAGCCAGATTCCTGCGCACAATCCGCATTATGCCGATGCCCGTATTCGCCTGAGCGCGATTTACAAGATCCAGCGCAAGCTTCGCGAAGCCTACCTGGTACTCTTCGAGTGCGCAAAGCTCTACCCACAGCAGGGCAAGCTCTTCCTAAATATGGGCAAGCTCCTGTATGACATGGGGCGCAACACCCCGGCCACGCGCGCATTCGAACGGGCTGTGCAGCTTCTGCCGCGCGATCCGCAGGCGCACTACCTGCTTGGCTTTATGTATAATCTGACGGGCCATGAAAACTGGGCGCTCGCGGCATGGCGCAAAGCCGTCGATCTGGCGCCCGACGCTCATTCGCTGCGCTATGACCTGGGGTACATGTATGTGCGCCGCGAGCGTTTTGATCTGGCCGCCCAACAATTTGAGCATGTGCTACACTATTGGCCGGAAGATGTCGAAACCAACTTTATGCTGGGCGTGTGCTACAAAGAGTTGATGGAGCCAGCCCGCGCTGTTCCACTGTTTGAAAAGGTGCTCAGGCGCAACCCGCAGCACACCCAATCGCTGTACTACCTGGGCGCAGCCTACCTGCAGCTCGGCAACACATCGCTTGGCAAAGCCTACCTGCGCCGCTACGATCACCTTCAGCGGCAAACCGAGCACAGCACCGGCGCGCAGCGTTCGCAGCAGGCTCGCGCGCGCGCGGGCCGATCCGGCGGTGTAGGCATGCAGCCGGCTGCGCTAAGCGTCGGGCGTCCTTCGTCCTGAGCATATAGAATTCATCTTGGCACACCACTTCGTAAAGGACAATACGCATGGAACAGGTGCTGGTTCATATTCCTTCCGACCCCCTGTTTGAGCGCGTGGTGCGCGCAAGCGCAAGCGAGATCGGGCAAGTGATCGGCCTGACGCCCGAGCGGCTCGAAGACTTGAAGCTCGCGGTGAGCGAGGCCGTGAATAATGCAATTGATCACGGCAATCACCGTGAGCGCGCAAAGCTGGTGGAAGTGACATTTATGCTCGACAACGACAAGCTCGAAGTGCGCATTAGCGATCAGGGTAGCGGGGTCGAGCAGCCCGATTTTTCGCGGCGCATCGTCGAAGAGCAAAATCTCGATAGCGGAATGCATCGCGGCTTTGGCATGTATTTGATGAGCGCACTGGTCGACGACTATGAGGTTCGCTCGTCGCAGCATGGCACCATTATGACCCTGCGGCTTTATCGGGAGGAGCGTTCGCATGACTAATAACGAACGAACAGGTAACGAAGTGATTCGCCGCGAAGAGTTTGGCGATGTCGCAGTGCTGCATATTTTAACAACTAGCGTCGACACAAACTCGGCGACAGCAATTGAAGCCAGCGCCACGCTTTCGGCGATGCGCCCGATCACCGTGCTGGATTTCGCCAATGTCGCCTTTATCAACTCTGCCGGTATTTCGGCACTGCTCAAATTTGTGGTTTCGGCGCGCAAAGCCGGGAACAAACTGTTTGCAATGAATGTCAGCCCGCACCATCAGAAGATTTTCAAGATGGTTGAGATGTCGCGCTTTATGCCAACGATTGAGGAGCGCGACCTGGCCGCCTATCGGTAAGCGCTGCACCTCCGCCATGAGCACATGACAGCCCGATTACAGTTACGTCACCCTTGCACAAAATCCGTAACTTTACTGTCGAGATTTCGTTCACATGTGGTAAAATAGGCAATATCTGCATCAGGTCTACGCGTAAAAGTACAGGCTGAATGCGGCCGCCTCACAGCGAAATCGCCCAAATAGTTTTTTGTGTTCACAAGGATACGGAGGTCTTCCCATGTCATTGCCGACCAGCCCGGCCGTAACCAATGGTAGCACCCCACAAGTACTGATTGTTGAGGATGATGCTGCAACCCGTAGGCTCTATAAATTTATGTTGGCAAATGGCGGCTACCCGGTGCTAGAAGCCGAAGATGGCGTTGCCGCCCTTGAGCAGTTAGCAAAAAATCACTGTGATCTTGTTATTACCGACATGAACATGCCGCGCATGGATGGCATGGAATTGATTCAGGCCATTCGCCGCGATTATAACGATGTTTATGTGATTCTGATAACGGCGTTCGGCACGCCCGACACCGAGAAGCAGGCGCGCCGCATTGGTGCGAACGATTACCTTGCCAAACCGTTTGATTTCGAAGAGCTTGAGCGCCGCGTGCGTTTGTTCTTCGAAAGCCGCGCGCGCCCGGCGTAGCGTGATGTGCACGCTGCTGGCCGTGTAGATGGCTGTGGAAAGCCATGGCTCGTTCTCGCCCGCAGTGCTGTTCACCATGGAGCCAGAGCGCCGCGCTATTTATGAGCAGCTCGTCGCCACGCTGCACGAGGTGCTAGGCTGTAGCGGTATTGCCGTGCTCGCCCGCGACGACGCGGGTGTCGCGATCCTTGCCCAATATGGCACCCCCGCGCTTCCTGCGCTTGTTGAATCTTCCCCATCGTTTACACCTTTTTTCGAACAATTGGCGCTAACACACGAACCTGTGTTAGCGCTGCGTTCGTTGGCCGGCTTGCCGACGCCGGGCGCCGGTCGCGACTGGATTGCGCTTCCCCTGGCCGCTACCGATACCGTCTATGGCTATATTAGCCTGCTAGGCGAGTTTGATAGCGGGAGCGCGCTGAGCGCGCATGCCGTGATGCTTCAGGCGGCGCAGGCGCTCCTTTGGCTAGGCCGCTGGGAGTTCACGCAAACGCAGCAGACACAGCTGCGCGCCCTCGACGCCCGCATTCGCCACGCACCCGATCAGGCAGCAGCCTTAGCGCTGATTGTGGATACCTCGATGGCGCTGACGCACGCCAGCCATAGCTGCATTTTTGCGAACAAGCAAGGGCGCGCTGTGATGGTGGCGCGGCGTGGCTACAGCCCTGAAGAGGCCGTGCTGGTGCAGCAGATCCCACCGAGCCTTGAACATGGCCTGAGCGGGCGCGCCTTTCGCGAACGCGCGCCCGCCCGATCCGATGATATTGAGCACGACCCGAATGCGCTTCCCGCACTGGCAAGCACCCGCTCGCAGCTGATCGTGCCGATT
>LJCR01001828.1 GCA_001399705.1 Kouleothrix aurantiaca | reverse complement strand
GCCGGCAGCCTTTGTCGAAACGAATGACCCATTTGGCCCGCCGGAAGAAGACGCCGCACCATCGCCCACACCCGCGCCGCCAATTGTTGCCTATATCAGCGGCGCGGTGCGCGAGCCAGATGTGTATACACTTCCGCCTGAAGCGCGCATCAAAGACCTGGTGCTCGCAGCGGGCGGATTATTGAAGGAGGCCGACGCAGAGCGGATCAACCTGGCCGGGCGCATCGACGACGGCCAGCACGTTCAGGTGCCGTTTCAGGGCGAAGCGACGGCAGCGCCAGCCAGCGCCGCGCCAGGCGAAGCGGCCAGCACAACGGGTGACAGGCTGCTCAACATTAACACCGCCAGCCTCGACGATCTGGATCAGCTTGAAGGCATTGGCAAAGTGCTGGCCCAGCGAATAATTGACTATCGCAACGCCAACGGACCGTTCAAATCGGTCGACGAGCTGGGGAAGGTGAAAGGCATCAGCGCGACACTGCTGGCCAAGCTTGCCCCACAGCTCAGCGCGCAACCCTAACCTGCGCACACGCACCAACTTTCACGGCCGCACCGAGCCATTGCGCCTGGTGCGGCCGTTGGCATGTATGGCTATTACTATAAAACCAGCGAGATCAAGTATAATGGCGCTATCTTCCCAAGCCACCAACACCGCCTGGTGCGCCGCCGCACTCCATAGAAGTGATGGAGACCTATGCGCCGAACAAAGATTGTCGCAACCATTGGGCCGTCCAGCGGCACCCCCGACATGATTGCCAAGCTGATCGCAGCGGGCATGGATGTTGCACGCCTGAATTTCTCACACGGCAGCCATGCCGATCACGCTCAGCGCATCAGAATGCTGCGCGAAGCCTCGCGCCAGGCCGATCGCCCACTGGCGATTCTGCAAGATCTGCAAGGACCGAAAATTCGCACCGGCAAGCTGGTGGGTGGCGGCCCGGTGCTGCTCCACGCCGGCGATCGCTTCGACATTACCGTTCATGAAGAACAAGGCAATGCCGCGCGCGTCAGCACCACCTATACCGCGCTGCCCCACGACGTGCGCGCCGGCGACCGCATTCTGCTGTCGGATGGGCTGATTGAGCTGCGAGTGCTGGAAGCCACCGACGACGAGGTACATACCACGGTGGTGTTTGGCGGCGAGCTGCGCGAAAACCAGGGCATCAACCTGCCGGGCGTGAATGTCAGCGCGCCGGCCCTGACGGAAAAAGACATCGCCGATCTCGAATTCGGCCTGGCGCAGCATGTGGACTATGTGGCGATTTCGTTTGTGCGCCGCGCCGCCGATCTGCAGGACGTGAAAGCGCGCATCAAGGCGGCCGGTAAGGCCACGCCAGTGATTGCCAAGATCGAAAAGCCCGAGGCGCTGGAAGACCTCGCAGCGATTCTGGAGATCGCCGACGGCATTATGGTGGCGCGCGGCGACCTGGGTGTGGAGATGGCCGCCGAGCAGGTGCCGGTGGTGCAGAAACAGCTGATCG
>LJCR01001829.1 GCA_001399705.1 Kouleothrix aurantiaca | reverse complement strand
GTTCTACATTCCGATAATCATTCCTCAGGTGGAGATGGCTCCGCCTAAAGGCTGAGCACTATCGTGATAGAGACAGGCTGATCACCGTTGCTTTCGCGGATTTTTAGTCTTGCCTAAAACATATTTTAATTATAGTAAAATATCTCACAGCGCGGTTCAGTCCAAAGACTGATGATTATTCACCCGCCACGTTACGCAAAGCTCAGGGTTTGTAATGTATGGATGCGCAGTGTCTGGATGGCGTGTCGCGGCGCGAGGCTTGCAGATAAAGCATATTGAGAAGCTCATTTGCAACCGGCGGCTTGCCGGCAACAGGGAGAACTGCGCCATGCTTTGGTCGTTTCAAGGGCGCGCGCTGCAGCAGCGCGTCCGTGTTGGCACTGTCGAGATCGCCTACCAGGTGCTCGGGCAGGGGCCACCTTTGCTGCTCATCCACGGCCTCTCGGGCTCGGGGCGCTGGTGGGCGCGCAATGTTCAGGCCCTGGCGCAGCACTTCCGCGTGTATGTGATCGACCTGGTAGGCTTTGGCGCGAGCCGTGGCAGGCAGGCATTTGTTTTACCCGAGGCGGCCGGCTACCTGGCGCGCTGGATGCAGGCGAGCAACTTTGCGCCTGCCGCGGTTGTGGGGCACTCGATGGGCGGGCACATTGCCGCCGAGCTCGCCGCCGATTTCCCCGAGCTGGTTGGGCAGCTGGTGCTGGTTGATGCAGCCCTGCTGCCTATTCCGCCAAGCTACGCCCGCAACATGCTCAATATGCTGCGCGAGGCCCGCCAGCTGCCTTTTGACTTCATGCCGGTGCTGGTGGGCGATGCCCTGCGCGCCGGGGTAATTACGCTGTGGAAGGCCGCCAACGAGCTGCTGAAAACCGACCTGCGGCCCAAGCTGGCGCAGGTGAGCGCGCCAACACTGGTTGTGTGGGGTGAGAACGACGCGCTCCTGCCGCTCGCTATGGGCCGCCAGATCAGCCAGCACCTGCGCTTTGATGAGCTGGTGATCATGAAACACGCCGGCCACAACCCCATGTGGGATTGCCCGCGCGCATTCAATCAGGTTGTGCTTGAGTTTCTCTGCGGCAGTTCGCCCGGCGGCGAGCGGCAGGTAGATTGCGAGCACGCGCGCCCGGCGATATAGCCCGCCAATTGCGCCGCAGACTTGCTGAACAGGCGCAGCACTCGCGCCGAGCAAGCGCTCTGCAAGCCATATACAATCACTGCAATAGGAAAGCGGTTTCCGTGATACAATACGCCCGCTTCCCACGGGCACATCCAGCATGCAAGGTTGTGTATGACGCAAGCATATCTCCTGGGCATTGGTCAAGGTGGCAGTGGCAGCCGCGCCCTGCTGCTCGACGCACACGGCACGGTCGCCGGCTATGGCTACCAGCCGGTCAGCCGTCTTCTCCCACGCACTGGCTGGGTCGAACAATCGCCTGAGGCAGTGGCCCCAAGCGTGCGCGCCGCCATTGACGCCGCGCTGGCGC
>LJCR01001827.1 GCA_001399705.1 Kouleothrix aurantiaca | reverse complement strand
GCCGCCAAGGCCGGGCCGCTGCAGTCCGGCGGCGGCGACCAGGCACCACGCGCGCCGCACTTCGTCAATTACGTGCTCGACCAGCTTGTTGCGCAGCTTGGCGCAGATACCGTGGCGCGCGGCGGCCTGACGATCACTACCACGCTTGACGCCGACCTGAACGACGCCGCGCAGGCCAGCCTGCGCCGCCAGATCGGCCTGCTTGGCACGCCGCGCAATGGTGGCCCCGACCATCGCGTGCGCAACGGCGCGGTGCTGGTGCTCGACCCGCACGACGGCGCAATTCTGGCGATGGTTGGCAGCCCGAACTTCGGCGACACGCGCACGCAGGGGCAGGTAAACGCGACGCTGGCGCTGCGCCAGCCCGGCTCTGCGATCAAGCCGCTGACCTATGCCGCCGCCTTTGAGCGCGGCTGGACGCCGGCCTCGCAAATTCTCGACGTGCCCAGCACTTTCCAGACGCGCGAAGGCCAGCAGTACACGCCGCAGAACTACGACCGTACGTTTCATGGCCCGCTGCTGCTGCGCGAGGCGCTCGCCACCTCGTCCAATATCGCGGCGGTGCGCCTGCTCGACGCGATTGGCGTGCCGGCGCTGCTCGACATGGCTGGCCGGCTCGGCATTGGCTCGCTGGGCGAACCAGCCAATGCGGGCCGCTATGGGCTCGCGCTGACTCTGGGCGGCGGCGAGGTGACGCCGCTGGAGCTGACAGCCGCCTATGCCGCGTTTGCGAATGGTGGTCGGCGCGTGGTGCCGTTTGCCGTGGTCGGTGTTACCGATGCAGCAGGCCATTCTTTGATTAACGAACAAGCCGCGAAAGAGAGAAACACTTCTTCATCCGCTGAAATGTCGCCGGCTGTGTCGCCGCAGATCGCCTACCTGATCAGCGACATCCTGTCCGACCGCTATGCGCGCATGCGGGCATTTGGCGCGCAGAGTGTGCTGGATATCGACCGGCCGGCGGCGGCGAAAACCGGCACCACCAGCGACTGGCGCGACAACTGGACGCTGGGCTACACGCCTGATCGCGCCGTGGGCGTGTGGGTTGGCAACGCCGACGGCCAGCCAATGGAGGCGATTAGCGGCATCAGCGGGGCCGGGCCGGTGTGGCACGATGTGATGCTGGCCGCGCACAAGGGCCTGCCGCCGCGCCAGTTCGAGCGCCCGGCCGGCATTGTCGAGCGGGCGATCTGCGCCGAGGGCGGCTTGCTGCCGGGACCCAACTGCCCGGCCACGCGCGGCGAGCGCTTTCTGGCGAGCAACCAGCCCACCCAGACCGACGCCAGCCACATCGCGCTTGCGCTCGACCGCGAGCTGGGCTGCCGCGCGCCGGCTGGCTACCCCGCCGCCCGCGTGGTGATGCGCGTGTTCCGCCTGCTGCCGCCCGAGGCCGAGGCATGGACGATTGCTGCCGGCCTGCCGCAGCCGCCGCGCGCGCAGTGTCCCGCGCTTGCCGCCACGCCCGCAGCCGAAGGAGCGCCC
>LJCR01001826.1 GCA_001399705.1 Kouleothrix aurantiaca | reverse complement strand
TAAATAAAGGTGACGTGGTTGGTCTGCGCGGCGAGGTTGGGCTGCTGGGCCACAAACTTCTGCACGCGCGTGCCGTCGGGCAGCGTGAATGTTTTGTCGAGCGCCAGCGCGCCATTCTCGTTCGCCAGCGCGCGCAGGTCGGGGTTGAACAGATCGAGCGCCAGCAGGCCGCCGGGGCGCAGCGCCTCGCGGATATGCCCAAGCGCAGCCAGCTGCTCGGCCGCGCTGCCCAGGTGCATGAACGAGTTGATCGCCACAATTGCCAGGCCAAACGGCCCCTGCGGCGCGGCGGTGCAAATATCGCCTTCCATCAGGTCGACGCGATCAAGCAGGCCGGCGGCCTGCAGGCGGGTGCGCGCGCGCGACAGCATTGCGCCCGAGATGTCGATGCCGGCTACGCGCAGCCCGGCCTGTGCCAGTGGCACCAGCAGCCGGCCGCTGCCGCACATCACCTCAAGCACGCGCCCGCCGCTGCGACGCGCCAGCTCGCGGTAGAACGGCACGTCGTCGGCAACTGTGCCATAGTCGGCGTCGTAGTAGCGCGCAAACGCGTCGAACTGGCTCATCCCAGCACCACGAGCGCCACGCCAGCCAGCATCAACAGGCCAACGATACCCACAAGCACCAGCGCAGGTGGAAAGATCGGGTCGAAGCGCGGCGTGGACGGTAGTGGCACCGATCGCTCAGCCGCATGAGGCAGGCTGTTCGCTACGCTTGGCGGGCGCATGGTCATCGTGCGTGCGGCCGGCAGTTGCGGGGCCACGCCACTCGACGGCACCTGCATATTGGTGGGCAGGCGCGTATCGCTGCGCCCCTGCGTTGCGCGGCCAATCGCGCGGCCAATTGCAACCAGCACACCCAGCGCCACCAGCACGCCAACGATCAGCGGCAGCATAGTACCAATATTCGGCAGCGCAACCGTGCCACCGAACAGGCTGCGCAGCAGGCGCAGAATTGGGCCGCCCGCAATAAACAGCAGAAAGAGAATGCCACTCATCACCGAGCTGGCGGTAGACTTTTTCTTTTTTCGTTCAGGCATAGTACGCTCCTTCACGCCCGTATTGTACCACACGCGCCGCGGCGATTGGGCATTGGAACGCGCCACTAGCCGCCGCGCCACTGGTGTGCGCCGCCATCGTCGTGGTGCACCAGCAGCAGCAGGCCATCGCGCACTTCCACGCGGCCGGGCGGCTCGAGCAGCACATTGCTCACACCGCGCGCCTGCTCAAAGCTCAGGGTCGCATCGCGCAGCGGGTATTGCAGCCCGCGCGTGGTGACGCCGTGCGCCGGCCCGGCCAGCGGGATGAGCGAGACGGTGTCGCCGATCTTACCGGGGATGTCGAGCGCGCCCGGAACCAGCATCAGCGTTTGCCCGGGCGCAAGCATGCGCACCTGCCGGCCGCGCAGCTCGGGCAGGGCCAGCAGCGCCACATTCGCCAGCGTCTGGTCGAGCAATTCTTGCAGGCCGGGCTGCGCGGCGACC
>LJCR01001825.1 GCA_001399705.1 Kouleothrix aurantiaca | reverse complement strand
CGTCCTCGGTGGGCTTGCCGCTGATCGCCGCGCGATTGAGCGAGCGGTGTGCGTGCTTGGGCCGGGCCTGGCTTCGTTGCCGCTTGTTGTTTGCCATTGGTGCGCGCCTTTCGATGATACATTATGGGTTGGCGAGACGACGAGAAATTTTACCACAGAGGCACAGAGACACGGAGACATCGAGTTATATGTTGGCAGGTTGCAAGTTGAAGGTTTGACGATGCGCGACCGACTAAATTTCACCGCAAAGAGCGCAAAGGACGCGAAGAGTTACAGGTTTGAAAGTTGAACGTTTGCAGGTTTTACGCTCAGAATCGCTTGGTTCTGAACTCGCCCTGTCACCCTGTCATCCTGTCACCTCTTCATCTTGTCACCCTTTCACCCTTCACCCATCTCCGCCCTGCGAACGACTTGACATCTGCAAGACGCGTGCTATGATTCGACGCAATATCAAACGCTTTGACGAGGACACATCGCCTGGCCACAGCCCCCAGAGAGGGAGCGCCACCGACTGCGAGCGCGACCGGCCCCGAGCCAGGATGATACCACCTTCGAGCCGCTGCCTGAACACTTCGAGCTATTAAGGCAGCGCGGCCAGCCACCGTTACACGGCCCTGAGATTTCAGGTTTTCGGTAGCGCGTGCTGCGCACAGCTATCGTTGATCTGCAATAAAGTTTGGGTGGAACCACGAAGCATGCCTTCGTCCCGATCGCGGGGCGAGGGTTTTTTGTTATCACAAGGGGATGCAATGAGTTACCGAACAAGCCGCCGGCCCGAGCGGCGCCGCCGTGGCAATGGCTGCCTGGCCGCGCTCGTGGCGCTGGTATGGGTGCTGCTGATCGCCGGCGTGCTGTACTACTTCTTCCTGCGCCCGCAGGTCAGCCGCTACCTGGGCGACCAGATTGGCAGCCAGTTGCGCGACAACGGCCAGGTACAGCAGCAGGTCGATCAGGCCGCGCAAAGCACCCTGCCGACCGCAATCGCCGCGCTGCCCTCGGGTGAGGTGCGCGTCACCGAGGCGCAGGCGAATGAATTTCTGGCCAGCCGATCCGATGATTTCAAGCCGATTGAGAGCATCACCGTGCACTTCGTGCCGGGCCAGGTGCAGGCCGATCTGCGCGCGCTGGGCACGACCAGCACCGCCAAGCTCGGGCTGGCCGTGCAGGATGGGCGGATCGTCGCCGTCGACCCGACGCTGAGTGGCCCGCTCGGGCAGGTGGTGTCGCTGCCGTCGCTGACCGCCTCGCTGGAGCGGCAGCTCAACGACCAGCTTGCCATTCAGGGCCGCACGATCACGGCGGTGCGCGTCGAGCAGGGCGCAATCGTCGTCACCAGCGAATAAACTATTTACGATTGGGTTAGGCGAAACAGCCCGGTCGTACATCGTAAATCGTAAATCGCAAATCACATAAAGGAGCTTGCCATGCCAGTTTCACCCGACAAAGATCCATATTACAAGCTACGCCACTCGGCCGCGCACATC
>LJCR01001822.1 GCA_001399705.1 Kouleothrix aurantiaca | reverse complement strand
TTCGGCATCCGTGCGGGTGGCGAACGTCTCGGGGTTCATCGCGATCTCGTCGGTGGCCTGGTCGGCAGTGCGCGCGCTGAACTGCGCGGCCCAGAAGTAGCCTTTTGCTCCATGCTTTCTTTGCAAGGTGATCAGGCAGTCGGGGAGCTGTCCGGCGAACAGCTCGGCGTTGAAAAAGTCGTAGGCCTGCTGGAATGCGAGGTATTCGCCGGTCGGTTTTGTATCGTACGATGCACTCATGACTGCTCCTCGGTGGGTGGCTCGACCACGAACACGCGCGGCGCGGCCGGTGCTGGCTGGCGACGCTTGCGGGCCTGGCGTGCCTGGGCCTGCTTCTGCCTGATATGCTCCCAATCGACCGGCGGCAGGCCGGGCATGGCAAGCTGCGCGGCCGCCGTCGGCGCGAATGGCCGCTCGGTGGCTTCCTGGCTGCGCAGGGCGAAGGACTCGGCGGCGAACCGCTCGGGGAACATGTAGCCGGCCGCCAGGCCGGCGGGGTCGATCTGCTCTGGCTCGTCTTTGCGTCGTCGGGGCATGCTCGTCCTCGGGTGCGTGGATCGCGCCGCCCTTCGATATCCTCAGGACGGCGCGATCGGGCTGCTTCTGGCGTATGCGATACGCCGCTTACGTGCTAGCGGGGTCGTTCAGGATGGCGAAGATCTTCTTGGCGGCGTCAACGCTCACGCTGCCGATGCGCTCGAAGTAGACGCCATACTGCTCGACTCTGGCGTGGAAGTAGGCGCCGCCGGGCCGGTTGAACACCTGCCATTCCTGCCAGCTGCCCACACAGCCGGCCGCGATCATCTCCTCGAGCCAGACGGCGCGCTGTGCTTCGCGCTGCCCATGCTGGCGCAGCGCTTCGCGGGCTTGCTGCCAGGCCGGGCGCGCCTCGGGCAACAGGCGGCGCGTAATCTCGCGGGCGAAGTCCATGCTGCTGCGGTCGGCGCGCACGGTGATGCTCCGCAGCGCGGTGCGGTCGGCGAATTGGTAGGCATCGCCGAAATCCACACTGATCTGGATGCGGTCGGGGTGGAGCTTGTGGAGCGTGAAGGTCAGCTCGTCGGGGGCGACCACGCGCTGGCTGAGCTTCTCGGCGTGATACTGGCGCTTCCATTCCTCGCCGGTGGCGACCGTCAATGCGTCGGCAAGGTCTTTGTACAGTTCTTCGATGCGTGCCTGGATGTTCATGGCTGTCCTCTCGATGTGATGGTGGGTCGGGGCTACCGCGCTGCCGGCAGGCTGTGCCCGGCGCAAGCGCAGCGCAGCGGGGGCCGATTCGATAGAAACGGCGCGCACCGTGGCCGCGCAGCGCGGGCGGGCACGCAGGCCCGCCCAGACAGGCGCGCATCCGCATCTGGCCAACAGGTCGTCCTGAGCTTGTCGAAGGGCGGGGTATGGGGCCGCATAGGCCCCGACAGGCTTCGGCGCGAGGGCGCGCAGCCTTCACACAAAATCACAGCCACTCGATGGCGCGGCCGTGCGGG
>LJCR01001823.1 GCA_001399705.1 Kouleothrix aurantiaca | reverse complement strand
GATCGGGCCGATTGTCGCCGACGAACAAAGCCTGGGCATTATCGATCTCCAGTCGCCGCTGCAGGCGGCTTTTGCGCAGGCTGATATCGCCTTACTTCAGCTGCTGGGCCAGCTTGCGGCAGTGGCCATGAAGCACCAGGGCGCGCGCCTACTAACGCCTGCATCCGAAACTGAAATTATTGCCGAGCACGATCTGCTACTTTCGTCGCGGCTGGCGGTGGTGAACGACCTGGCTGCCGGCGTGGCGCACGAGATCAATAATCCACTTACGACTATTCTGGGCTATACGCACCTTTTGCTGCGCAACCAAGATTTGCCGCAGGCCGCGCGCGACGATATTTCCCATATTATGGTGGAAGGCCAGCGCATTGCAGCCCTGGTCGAGCGCTTTCTGCGCTTTGCGCAGCCGTCTTCGGGCGGCAAGATCCCGTTGCCGATCGATCAGCCGCTCAACGAGGTGCTTGGCCTGCTGCGCAACCGAATCGCTGAAAGCGGTATTCAGATCGACATCGACATGCCGGCAGATATACCAATGGTGCTGGGGCAGGCCGGCCAGCTTGAACAGGCGTTTCTTGAGCTGCTGCAAAACGCAATCGAAGCCATGAGCACCAGCGACCAGCGCCGGCTCGGCATCAGCATTGCCGAGCAGAGCGAGTGGGTGCGGGTGACGATTTCCGACACCGGCCGCGGCATCCGGCCCGACCTGCTGACACGCGTGTTTGAGCCGGGTTTTACCACCAAAGTCGACAAAGGCATTTCGCGCGGGCTTGGGCTGGGCTTGTATGCAGTGCACATGATTGCGCAAGATCACTGGGGCCGGGTGGAAGTGCAGAGCCAGGTATGGCGCGGCAGCACCTTTACAGTGTGCCTGCCCGCGATCTGACGATTTCGCGATATACGAGCGCAGCGCGTATCTCCCGCTTTCAACATAGCGATATACCTAGTAAATAGGTACACGCCGCGTGATGAGGTAGAGTTCATGAGTACGATTGCCCAATCAGAGCAAACGGTAACACCCGCGCGGGTGCTTATTGTTGAAGATGATACAAATGTCCGCGATTTTTGTGTGCGCCTGCTGCGCATGAATGGCTACCAGGTAGTGGCTGCCGAAAATGGCCGCGTTGCGCTTGGGCTGCTTGAAGAATCGCGCTACGATCTCGTGTTCACCGATCTGCAGATGCCCGAGATGGGCGGTATTGAACTGCTGCACGAGCTGCGGCAGCGTTACCCCGAAACCGATGCGATTGTGTTTACCGCGCACGCAACAGTTGAGACGGCCCGCCAGGCGCTCAAGCTCGGCGCGTTTGACTACCTCACCAAGCCGGTGACGGTCGACGATCTTGAGCGCACTGTGCGCCGCGCGATGGAGTGGCGGCGCGTGCGCGAAGAAAAGCAGCGCCTTTCTGAGATTGTTGCGCTGCACGAGGTGAGCCAGACTTTTGCCTCGACGCTGGATACGGCGACTGCGGTGCGCGACATTACAC
>LJCR01001824.1 GCA_001399705.1 Kouleothrix aurantiaca | reverse complement strand
CTTCATCGCCAACCGTATCGGCACCTACAGCGGGCAGGCGCGCCTGAACTACGCGCTGGAGCACGGCTACAGCGTCGAAGAGGTTGACAGCCTGACCGGCGAGCTGATTGGCAACCCGAAAACCGCCAGCTTCCGCCTGTTCGACCTGGTGGGCATCGACGTGCCGGTGCACGTGACGCGCAACCTCTACGCGGCCGTGCCCGACGACGAAGAGCGCGAGATGTTCAAGCTGCCCGCGCTGCTGGAAGACATGGTTGCGCGCGGCTGGCTGGGCAACAAATCGGGCGTGGGCTTCTATAAGCAGGAGCGCGGCGCGGGCGGCAAGGAGTTCTGGCCGCTGAACATCCAGACCATGACACACGAGCCGCCCAAGAAGCCGCGCTTCGAGCTGGTGGGCAAGGCCCGCAAAATCGAAAACCTGCGCGACCGCCTGCGCTTCCTGATGGACAACGCCGACATGGATCGCGCCGGGCAGTTTCTGCGCGAAACCACGCTGCGCACGCTGGCCTACACGGCGCGGCGCATCCCCGAGATCAGCGACTCGATCGCCGACGTGGACAACGCCATGCGCTGGGGCTTCGGCCAGCAGCTTGGCCCGTTCCAGGTATGGGATGCCCTGGGCGTGCGCAAAACCGCCGACCTCATGCGCGAGCGTGATATCGCCGTGGCGCCGTGGGTCGAGAAGATGTTGGAACAAGGTAATGAGTCATTCTACCAAAACGACAATGGCCGCGTGGTGGGCGTATATAACCCCGCCGCAGGTGCCTACATGCCATTGCAGCGCGCACATGGCGTGATTGTGCTCGACGATCTGCGCGCCCAGGGCAAAGAGCTGGCCCGCAACGAAAGCGCCAGCCTGCTCGACCTGGGCGATGGCGTGCTGTGCTTTGAGTTCCACTCCAAGGTCAACTCGCTCGACCCGCTGATTATGGAGATGGGCTACAAGGCGCTGGAGCTGCTCAAGGGCGACGAGTGGGCCGGCATGGTGATCGGCAACCAGTCCAGCGATTTCTGCGCGGGCGCAAACCTCGGCGTGGTGATGATGGGCGTCGCCAGCGGCAAGCACGATCAGGTCAGCCAGTTCACCAAAGGCATGCAGCAGCTCTTTATGCAGATTCGCACCAGCGCCAAGCCGGTGGTGGCCGCGCCATATGGGCGCGTGCTGGGCGGCGGCGCCGAGATCTCGCTGGCCAGCGCGCGGCGCGTGGCCGCTGCCGAAACATACATCGGTCTGGTGGAGCTAGGCGTTGGCATCGTGCCGGGCTGGGGCGGCTGTAAAGAGTTTGTGCGCCGCCAGATTTCGCCACACATGGCCGCCCCGGGCGCGGACGCGCTGCCCTACCTGCAAAAAGCCTTCGAGACGATCGCGATGGCGAAGGTGGCCGAAAGCGCCGAGCAGGGCCGCGAGCTGGGCTTTTTCGACCGCGACGACCAGATTGTGATGAACAAAGAGCGCCTGATCGGCGCGGCCAAGCAGGCTGTGC
>LJCR01001818.1 GCA_001399705.1 Kouleothrix aurantiaca | reverse complement strand
AGTATAAGCACTGCCACCTGCCGCTTGAAGAAGCGAAGCAAGCCGAAGAGCTGCGCATGCGCCGCGCGGTGGATACCCTGCTGCCGAAAATTATCACCGCCGCGCAGGAAGAAACCGAGGCCGTCGCCGCCGCCTACGACCGCTTCTGGAACGGCAAATACACGCTTGCGCAGATGAGCGAGCTTGACGACCTGGAAGGCCGCGGCGCCGAGCGTTTCCTGACATGGTTCGCGTTTGACTACCCGCTGGCCGAAGGCGGCGCAACCATGGTCGAGCGGCTGGCCGCCGATGGCGCACCCGACCTGACGCCCGAAGAGCAGTTGCTGCTGGGTAGCTGGGCGCCCGTGCGGCTGCGGCCCTATGTGGTCACCAGTGTGCAGAAAGGCCAGGGCATGGCCGTGGCCGACCTGGTGGACGGCACCACCTTCGCGGTTGTTGACCATGCCGCGTCGCGGCGCGTGCTGCAGGACGAGGTTCTGGTGGCGCACCTGCTGCCGGCTGGCGAGAGCTACTTCATTGGTGGCGCGGCGGCGCACCTGACCGAAGACACGCGGGAGAAGCTGCGCGAGTTTGCTGGCCTGTACCTTGAGGCCTTGCAGCGCGAGCGCCCCGACGCCAGCTGGGCCGATCTGCTGCGTGAGCGCTCGGAGGTGCTGAACCACTTTGTGATGCAGCTACCCGTGGAGGAGCCAAACCCCACGCTGCTCGAAAACATCATTGCGCAGACGCGCGCCTCGCTGATGCTGGCCGGCGAATCGTTGGGCATTGGCAAGGGCGAAAAAGACAGCACAGCAGACGAATAGCACCAATTGCACAAAACAAGGCCCGTGCTCCATGAGCGCGGGCCTTTGCACTTATCCCCCAACCCCTGCGCTGCGAGCGCGCTAGCCATGAACTTCAAGCGCATTCAGCAAATATTCGCCCTCGAACACCAGCTGGTCGGTACGGTTGTCGCTGCTAATCAGCGCCAGGCTGTGAACCGAAACAGGGCTTTCGCGCGCGAACACAAAATCATGGTGCCAGACATGGCGCGGGTCGTCGAAGGCGCTAACACCAACCGTGCCGCCGATATGGTCGCTGCGCCCAAGCGCGATATGCGGGCCGGCCTTCTCGTCTTCGAGCACATTGCCCCACACGCGCGCGTGTGTGTTGCAGCCCAGCCCAAGCTCGGCCACATTGCGCCGCGCGCCGTCGAGCGATAGGAAGTGGTGCAGATCAGCGGCGGCATCGCTGCGCCCCAGCACCTCCACCACGCGGTTTTGGGCAATTTCAACCCGCACAATTTCGTTGCGCCACACCATCGGCAGCACGCCGCGCGTCTGGCTCGGCAGGTTGGGGTGCTCGCCTTCGTAGCAGGCGGTATAGGCCTCGCCGCTGGGCAGGTTGACCAGGCGCGGCGGGGCTTTGCTGGGCCGCAGCTGGCCGTCGTCGACGCGGGGGGTGCGGAAGCGCAGATCGAGCTGCAGCCGGTCGCCATTTGAGAAC
>LJCR01001821.1 GCA_001399705.1 Kouleothrix aurantiaca | reverse complement strand
GTTGGGGTAGGCGGGCCGGGTGAAGAAGAGCTGGTACCAGCTGCCTTTTTGCGAGAACATGGTTGCCGAGCCGCCGCTGCTCGGTGTTGCAGCGGGTTTGCCGGGTGCGGCTGTCGGCTGGGCGGCAGCCGTTGGCTTGGGCACAGCCGTCTGCCTGGGCTTGCTGGTTGGCCTGGGCGCTGCGGTGGGCGCGGGCGGGGCCGGCGGCGCGGTTGGCAGGCTGACGCTGGGCAGATCGGCGGGAATTTTGCTGCGCAGTGTATCGAGCAGGCCGGGGTTGTAGTAGAGATACAGCCCGGCGCCAACGAGCAGGATGATGAGCAGCAGCCGACCCTGCGAAATATACCAGCCGCTGCGCCGTTTACGGGAACGCCGAGCCATGATGCGCTACTTTCTGCCTATGCCGAGAGCAAAACGGTTGAGCCACAGAGCGCACAGAGGCCACTGAGCAGGACTCTCAAAACTCGGATTCTTCCGTATTCGCTGCGGCTCAATACTTCTGCCCGTTGCCAAAAGCAAGGGCATTTCCAGATTTTACCGTTCGATGGAGCGATGGCGAGGCCGGCCTCCAAACTTCCTAAATCGTATCTGCCGCGTCAATCGATCCACGCGCCGGGCTCGCCGGCCCGGAACGGCACCCACGCCAGGCCAACCAGATGCACCACAATGTCGCTGCTCTTGGGCGCGATTGAGACGGTTTCGAGCGCTTCGGTCTGGGCGTCGAAGCTGCCGGCCAGCGCGTCGATCTCGCGCTGCAGCTCGGTTTGCAGTTCGGCGAGCTGGGCGCGCACCGTGCCGGCTTGCTCCTGGGCGCGGCTCACATCGCCGCTTTCGTTCTGCACGCGGCCAAAGCCACGCACCGCCGTGCTGATCGTGCTGCGCTTGCGCCCGAAGAACGAGCCCAGCAGCGACTCGCCAATTGCCACCACCGAGCTGAGCTTCTGCGCGCTGGCCTGCTGCTCCTGCCTGGCAACCTCCTGCTCGGCGCGGCGCAGGCGATCTTCGAGGGTGGCGATGCGGGTGGCATAGCGCTTGCGCAGCGCGTCCACGGCGTCGTCGCGCTGCTCGCGGGCTTGCTCTTGCAGGCGGATGCGGAAGTCGCGCTCGGACTGGCCGGGGGCGGAGGTGACTTTCAGCGTTGGGCTGCGCATGAGGGTGAGCGGCTGCTCGGTGCGGAGCCAGCGGCTGAACATGCTGCTCCAGTCGTCGTACTGCTTGGGCTTGCTGGCGGCGGCGGGCAAACCCGCAAAGGCGATGCCATTCTCGGGCTGCCGGTCGAGGTCGTTGGCGTCCTGCTCCAGCGGCGTCGAGCGCGCCCACTCGACTGGCACGGCGCTGTCAGCAATCGGGCTGATGCGCAGGACGCGACTAGTTTGCTGGACGTTGTACTTGGCGCTGGCGTAGGTGACATCGGCCGCGCCAACCACGAAGGGCCGGTAGGTCAATTCTTCGGGCGCGCTGCCGTGACGGGGCAGCAGGTAGTAC
>LJCR01000182.1 GCA_001399705.1 Kouleothrix aurantiaca | reverse complement strand
ATTCTGACATGCCCCAAAATGGCTGCGTGGTGCGTTGAGTAGAGTGAAGACCACACCAAGGCCCGATCCTCATAGCGAGGATCGGGCCTTGGTGTGTTTACAATGATCAGGGTTCGTGTTTACAATGATCAGGGTTCGTGTTGACAATGGAGAGTCGGTATGTTCCACGCGGTCTATAGTCGCTGGTTCAGCTGCGAATCAGATGCATATCCAACCCTCGCGGAATGCGTGCGCAGACTTGAGCATGATCATGAGCATGGCGAGATCTACGCCGTAGGTATTTATGATGATGCCACCGGGGTAATCTATCCGTATCAGGGTGTCCTTGATGTCGAAATGTGCGTTGCGGAAATCCGCAGTGTTTGCCGTGTTCCGGATCAGATAAATGGAGCAGTTCACGAATATCCGAATATTCCATAAAAGACACAACGCGCCCCGAACCAAACCAGATCGGGGCGCGTTGTGTGGTTGCTTACAAGTAGGATTCAAATTCTGCGCTTAATTTCCACGACCAAGACCACGGATCGCCATCAGGCGCGCGGTGATTGTCTGGCCGGTAATCCGGATCGTTCCGCCCCCGGCTTGCACCGCACTTACCAGCTGCTGGCGATACCAATCGGCGATTTTGGTGGCTTCCGCCGCTGTGATGTTGTAGCGCGTTGGATCAAAGCCGCGCCCGCGATAGTATTCAATCGATTGTGCTAAAAGGTCGGTCGTGATGATCCCAGCTGCGCCGGCGCCCCCAGCCTCCGGGGTTTGGTCTTCAAGGCGCTCTGCGATACTTGTATATGCTGACATTGAAGTTCTCCTTTTGCTCTTCCATTCGGTGCTTCCTTTCAACGAACTGTTTGGGCCGGCGCCGGGGCCGCAGCTGCGGTTTGTGCATTCAGCGTATCGGCTTGGTTCTGCAGGGTCGCTGGCCCAGTGACGCCGCACACCTGCACCTGACCGGAACTGGCGCACACCGTGGGCGGCGGCGCAAGGTGCAACGTTGCTCCGGCTTGCGCGTCGACCGTCGCCTGCAAGCCAGGATCCCACCCGCACTGCTGGAACTGCCCATGGATGCCGCTGGCACTGGCACAGGGTGGCGCGGGCGTATTCGTGGGTGGCGGCGGTGGTGGACTGGTCGGAACGGGAATGGTAGTTGGGGCCGGCGTGGCGTCGGGCTGCCCGATCCGCCAGCAGGGTACCCACGGCTCCCGGCCGTCGCTCAGGCGCACCTGGCACAGCGCGCCGGTCGCGCCGCCCCAGCGGTTGAGCAGCTCGGCAGACTGGCTGTCCAGATGGATCAGCGCGCCATTGGCTGGCTGCATGCTGGCATCGTCCATCGTGGGAATCTGCATGAGTGGTGCCGCAGCATTCTCACTCGCGCCGGCCGCAGTCGGTCGGGCGCTTGGCACGGGTGCCACCACATCGGCGAGTACGATCTGGGCGTGTGGCGCGGCGGTGGTGAATGCAGCCAACGGTGGTGGGGTCACGGGGAAGCCACCGACATTCATGAATCCGATCAGGAGCACCGCAGCGGAAATACAGATCACAAAGGGAGCAAGCGGAATATGGCGATGGGCCGCAGGATCTAACTCCGCAGAGATGCGGCTGAATCGCCGGAGCGTGGCATCCGGATCGGTGAGCGCGGAATCCCGCCTATTTCGACCATTGCGCCGGTTGTCTTGCGCAGCCGCGCGCTGGGCCGCACGGCTGTTGCGTGGTGGTGGGGGTAAGTTATCCTCGTACATCACGTGCCCCTTTCACTCGTTGACGCCCACGGAAGCGCGTGATACACTTGCGCCCGCAGGCTTGACTCCCTGCTTGCCCAGAGAACGACTTCCCGCTACCCACGGCGTCGTTTTCTGGGCTTTGTTGTGTCGAGCACCACCGGAACGGCGAGTAGTCCCGTGTCGGTGTGCAGCCGCGCCCCGCTGTTCAGCATCCCTACACGCACCTGATTCGCGAGGGTATGCGCGCGCTCATTATCCAGATCGCCGCTGTGGCCTTTGATGTGCGTGAAGGTGACCGCGAGCTGCATCGTGGCGATCACGCCATCAATGGCGGCTCCCAGCTCGGTGGCGTAGGCGCGGCCACTGCGATCGGTCCTGCCGGAGGCCCACCCCAGCGCGACCTGGCTATCACTGCGAATGAGCACCGCACACCCCCGCCAGCGCACCGCTGCCAGGCCGATCAGGATGGCGAGTAGCTCCATTTCGTTATTGGTGGTGCTCTCGCGCCCGTCAGACGCTTCGCTGTAGTGGCCGAGATGGCTGCGAAGAATCGCTGCGGCGCCGCCTGGATTGCCGAGCTTGGTGCCGCTGCCGTCCGTGCTGATGGTGATGTAGTACATAGGCGTGATTGTGACTGTTACAATGACGCTTCGAGGGATTGCTTTTGAGTGAGGGTGATCGCCGCGATGTACGCACCTTTTGCCAGCTGGAAGAGGAGCTCATCCACATCGTCGATGTAGAGGTTTGTGACATGCTCGTGACTGAATGAGCCGCCAAGGAATTCATCAAAGGTAATAGGGTAGGCAATGTTCAGTCCCATCCTGCGGGCTCGCTCCCAGATTTTTCTGGCCTTGGTGTGGCTTTCGCAGACGATCAAGCCATGGTTCGTAGCGCATGCCTGAATGAGGGATGTCGTTTTGCCACTCTTGGGCGGCGACTGGAAGATTTTCATACCAACGCTCCTGTTATGGAAAAGTGCCATTGTGACTGTTACAATGGCACTTTTCGAATGCTAGCTATGAATTGTGTCGTGGGCTGCGTTTTGCACAAACCCCTCTGATTGTCAGATGCTTTCGGCGCCCTCCTCTCACTCGCTGAAGTGTTTCTTCCGCTGCCGACTTGGGATCACGCATCACATACCTTCTTGAGTAGTGGTCTTTGCGACCCCGAGCCGGCAGCGAAAGCACTCGATCTGGGAAGCGCGGCTCACCCGCGCACGGTATCCATACACCAACCTCCTTTCACGATTCCCTGTCCTGGCCGTGGACCTTGCAGAAGACCATGCCCCTCACCCATCTAACGTGTGGGCGTGCGAAAGATTTTCACGCCTACGGTGTGTCTTCGCGGAAATCATCGCCGATGCTCAAGCGCGCAGAAAACTGCTCGTTATCCGTGCTGACATGCAGCTCCACACCCTGACTGAACAGGTAGGCGACGCATACGAACAGAATGAAGAATGAAACCATTGATATCACCTCCTTTCGCTATGTACTCATCTAACGCGGGCGTATAAGAAGAATTTTCGCGAAAGTGAGCGACTTGTTCCATACCTTCGATTGGCGTCGGCGCTGGCCGATCCAGAGGCCTTCCAGCGCCCCCAGGCTCGGGCTGTCCTTGTGGCGTCAGGACAGAAGCACCCCACAGCTGTATCCGGCCCTACAGCGGGTCGCCAGTGGAATGCTGGCTGTACCACGGGGAAGCGTGCCAGACCTCCAGCGCGCCGCGCCTCCCGGCAGCCCGCATGGACGAAGATGTCACTGCGGCGGAATTGGCTCCCAGGAATAGCGCTGAAGAAACACCTCTTCTGAGAACTGCTCTACGGCATTGCCATGAACCACCAGGAAAATTTTGATCCGACCCGCCGTGACGATGATCACATCTGTGGGAAAGGTAGCGGTGACCGGTGCAATGGCGAGGCGCTCATAGGCGTGCCGTTCTTCGAGCTGGACCGTGAGCTTATACAGGTTGCCTGCGGCCATGGGAAGTCCTCTCTGCTTTACGGCCAGCGAGTACATCGCGCCCTGACCTCCGCCTCTGGCAACTCGCCGATCCACGTAACCCCCTGCTGGCAAATGACTTGTTGTTCAATCCCGAAAACCGACGCTATGGTCCGCATGTAGACGTGCCGGCCGCCCACTGCGGGATATGACAGCAGGAAACGATGAGAGAGCCACTGCCATGCCTCTTCCTGCGTGGCAAAGTCGCCTTGGAAATCTCCCCGGAGTACATTGCCGAGCCAGTACCGTTTTAGGGGGATCTGCATCATCGGCATCCCAAGATCGACAAGGTCCTCGACCGTTACCTCTGGGCTCTGGAGTGCCTGTGTTTGTGCTTCCGTAAGGGCGGGCGGTACTTCTAGCGAATCGGCCTTGATCCACCGCAGGCTGTCACCGCTCTGGCGAAGGGCTGCATTGCGCTTTTTAGCCTCCTCCTCGGTCAGCTGCTGGCGATCGTGAATCTCTTCTGTCGTGGTGTCATAGAGTTCGTGCATGATGCCTCCCGCGAAATGTAGGAATTGAGGTGATGCATCCGGCTACGGCTCTCGCGTCCCTACCGCACGGGGGATGGCGTCTGCTGGCTTTCACACCACGCTTGGCGCTCTATCCAGGCCGCTCCCGTCACTGGCGGGCGGTGTAGTCTACGCCGCGCACCGGATACATCACCTCGGGAAGATGCTCTGTTGGCAAGGTGTCAACGGATTGCGTGCAACGTGTTGACACTGGGAGTATAGCACGGAGCGTGCGCGGTGTCAATAGCGAAAATAGATATAATTGGGGTGATTCGTGGGGGAATTTCCCGTGATAGGTCCCATGATCTGGGGGAAATGCAGGAGCCGTTGGGACTGGCGCGTCACCAACGGCTCATTGCGAGAGAAAGGAGTGGGGAAAGTATACGACGGTTCTCTGGCGGATGTCAAACAGAAACCGCTCAGCCGTGAGGCCAAGCGGTTCTGCGCCGAAAGGAGCAATGCACTCTATTAGATGCCATTGTCCGTCTTTTGTTTACTGGGATTCCCGCATGATCAGCTGCGCTTTTTCGGCAGCCACGCTTGAGCCGCAGCACGGCCCCCTCGTGGTTTTGGTGGCTCCTCTGGTGGTGCTGGCTCTGGAGCTGCCTCAGCAGGCGCGTGCCCGACTGTGGGAACCCAGAGGGCCTCGATATACGGTTTCCCATGGCGTGCATTGTGCCGATGGGTGAGCAGATCGCGGATGTGATCTATTAAGGGCATGTTCCTGGCTTTTGCTTCTTCCTCCAGTTCCGCGAAGACGGGGCCAGGCCGCTCCCGCTCGTAGCGCAGCTCGAGCCGAACATATTTTGCCTGATCACTCTTCCGACCCATACGTGCCTCCCTAGCGTGCCTCGGGTGCCTTGCATGCTTCAATGATGTCGGCCCACTCATCATCGCCAATCGCTTGTGCGATGGAGAGATACCCATAGGCATTTTGGGCTTCGGGCATTTCTGGGATGATGATGTTTGGGATAATGGCGCGTATTGTATCACCAAAATAGTACGCTCCACCACCCACCAAATGCACGCTCGCAGCTTCTGCCGCGACGGCGCCACGCTCGGACGAGCGCCAGATGCGCTTGACAAAGCTCGCAATCTCATCACCAACGCGCTGCACTTCCGCCTTGAGCTGGCTTGTGATGGTAATGAGTTTGCCAGCAACGTGGATTTTCGGGTGCGGGTGCGCCTTGGGGTCAAGCACGTGTCGAATCAGATCGCGGCGCTCGAATAACCGCAGCGGCCGGCCGTGTGTTTGCTCAAACCAGGCGCTCAGATTGTCCCCGATCTTTTCGACGCCGGCGTCGAGCTGACCGCACTTCGCCAGGATGGGCTCTTGTGCGCGGGTCCAGTACGCCAAGGTTGTGCGGCCCCCGATATCC
>LJCR01001820.1 GCA_001399705.1 Kouleothrix aurantiaca | reverse complement strand
TATCTGTGTGATCTGCGTAATCTGTGGATAGATCGCTTTTCCAGTCAAACGTTAACCCGTTCCTGCAGAACCGCAGAAGCGAGGAAGCACACGCCCATATCAGCAGATCGGCAGGCCCGCCGCGCCCCAGCCAACGCCAACCGGGCAGCTGATGTACTGCCGCCCGCAGTGGGCGTTATGCACGCCGGTGTAGATCAAATCGCGCAGCAGCGGGTCGTTGAAGGTTTCAACCAGCAGATGCAGGGCCAGGCGATGTTCGTGCTGCACGCCAAGCTGAAAGGCAACGCCGTCGTCGCTTGCGCGGCGCGCCAGCAGGCCGGCGTCGGCCAGCTCGTTCAGCGCGTCAGCCACCGCCCAGGGATTTTCGCGCAGGCGTTCGCTGACCGCCGCAGCAGAAAGCGACAGGGCAGGATGCATCCAGTAATGGAGCAGCAGATGCAGCTTCAGGCGTGAATCGAGCAGATGTGGAACGAGCAGGTGATCGTAGCTGGCATTCATGGCGGTCCTCGTTGAACGCGGGCGAGTGCGCAAGCCCAGATCGATGATTCGGTAGCTGTGCGCTGAGTATAGCGAGCCGCGGTGTGCAGGAAAAGGGGAGAATTCCACACCAAAGGCAGAGGTTTCTTCACTGTTCCGCGCTCACAGCACGCTCGGCGCATGGGGCATGCGCAAGCCAGCCAGAAACGCATCCGCGATCTCGATATGGTCGGGCAGCAGCGGCAGCGCCGTGCGCCCCGGCAAGGCGGCCAGCACCGCCGCGCGGCGGTCGCCAATTTCCGTCACCAGATCGCCAATCTGCCGCAGCAGCGCGGCATCGTCGGCGAAGGTGGCGCGCGGTATTGGCGCGGGGTCGTGCCCGCCGATGTAGGTTTCCGCGCCGAGCGCAAGCAGCCGATCGAGCATGGGAAACAGCGCCGCGCAGGTCAGGCGGCGCGCGCCGTGATGCAGATCGTCGTAGCAGCAATCGCCCAGAAACGCGACGCGGTCGTCAGGAACAGCAACAATGCTTGAGTCGTGCGCGTGGTCGCCACCGACATGCAGCAGGGAGCATGTCACGCCGCCCAGGTCGAGCGGGATCTGATCTTCGAAAACAATCTCGGGCGCGCGAATCACGAGCGCGCTGCGATCAGGCATTTCGGCCTTGAGCATGTCGCGGCAGAAGGCGATCCCCGTGCCGGCGGCCACACGTTCGTCCAGCGCGGCGTCGCTCCAATCCAGGCCCGCCATCACCCGCACAATCCGCGCCGTCTCGGCGTGGGCGAAAGTCGGCAGACCAAGCGTCGCCGCGCCAAATACGTGGTCCCAGTGCCAGTGCGTGAACATGGCGAAGCGCGGCGTGATCGCATGCGCCGCCAGCTCGCGCTGCAGCACACCGGCGTGGGCGGGCGAGTTGCCCGCATCCACAACGAGCGCGCCGCGCGTGCCGGCCACCACACCCAGCGCCGGGCGGTCGGTGGCCGAGTCGGGCGGCAGCCAGTACGTATG